>JAHRHW010000222.1 GCA_019100305.1 Candidatus Thiodiazotropha taylori
CGCTCACTTTCCACTTGCTGCTGTGCCCGGTTCAGCTCAGCCAACTGCTGCTCCAACGTCTCTTTTTCAGCCAGTACGGTTTGCTGCTCGCTGGCCACCTGCTGATGACTCTGATGGAGCTCCTCCAGCGAGCCCTTCGCTGCCGCCAGCTCCTCCGATATGGATTCAACTGACTGTTGTTTCTGATTCAGTTCATCCTGCAGGCTGTCAATTCGGTTCTGCCATTCACTCTGTTGCTCAGTCAATTGCTGTTGGCTCAGATCCAGCTCGGTCTGCCGATCCGCCAATTGCTCTTCCAGGGAGGTTTTCAGCTGCTCCACTTCTGACAGTTGCTCGGTACTGACCTCCACAGCCTGTTCCGCCGTCTCCAGAGAGTGTTTCAGGAATACGGCAGTCTGATGCTCCTGTTCCAGACGCGCTTCAAACTCAACCCGCTTCTCTTTCTGTTTACGGGTCGCCTCCTGTGCTTCCTGCAGTTGCTCGCGCAGTGCCACCAAAGCCTCGTCACTGCCAAGGCGGGACTCTTCAAGAGCCTTTTCAAGCTGGTGTTGACGCTCAACCGACTGCTCTTTCTGCAGATCGGAAGCTGCGATCTGCTGCTGCAGTTGTTTGATCTCTTCTGCCGACTCGTCTTGCTGCTCCTGCATCTCGGCAAGCGCCTGACTGAGACTCGACTCGGCCTGTTCCAGTGCAGTCTGACGTTCCGCCAGAGTGGTATCCTGCTGTTGTTTCTCCTGCTGCAAAGCCTCCAGCTCGCCTCTGACCTGCTCAAGTTCAGACTTCAGATTGCTGATGGCCTCCGCATGTCCTGACTCCAGCTCATCGCTGGAACTGCGCAACGCATCCAGCTCGTTGGCCAGCTCCTGCTTCTCGCCTTCAAGTGATTCGATCTGCTGCTGCAGCTGCTCAGTACGGCTCTGCGACGCTTCATATTGATGTTGCAGATCCTGCTTCAGCTCCTGCAGACCGGCGATCTCGTCGCTGGCCTGTTCAGCAGTCAGCCTGGCTGATTCATTCAGACTCTCAATCTGACCGTTCAGATCCTCAACAGATTGCTGGTTGAGTGCCTGCTGCTGATGCAGCTCATCCTTTGATTGGGCCAGGGAGTACTGTAACTCTTCAAGCTGTTGCTGATAGCTGGCTTCGGACTCGGAACCCTGTTGCTGCTGATTTTGCAACGCTTCTTGAGCCTGAGCGAGACTCTGTTCCAACTCCTCGATCCGCTGCTGATGCTGATTGGCTGCATCCTCTGCACGCACCTTTTCCTGATGCAGCTCCTCCTGGGCCTGATTAAGGAACTGCTGAACCTCATCGATCTGTCCCTGATATCCACTTTCCGACTCTGCTGCCTGCTGTTGTTGCTGCTGTAGCTCCTGCTGAGCCTGGTCCAGTGATGTCTGCAGTGTCTCAAGCTGCTGTTGATGCTGGCTCTCGAGTTCGCTGGCCTTCTCGCGCTGCTGTTGCAGCTCCTGTTCGGTCTGCGCGACAGTTTGTTGCAGCGTTTCGAGTTGCTGCTGATAGCGGGATTCGCTATCGGAGACCTGAGCCTGATGCTCCTCAAACTGGCCAGCCAATCCATCGTGTTGCTGCCGAGCCTGTTCCAGCTCACTGTTGGCCAGTTGCAGAGACTCTTTAAGTGACGCCTGCTCTTCGGTCAGGCTGTCTATGGATTCAGTCAGTGACTGGTTCTGCTGCTCTGCCTCGTTCAATGAGTCTGTGAGCTGCTCCTTCTCGCCTTTCAAACGCTCCAGGTCTTCCGCAAGCTGCTGCTGGCGAGCTTCAGTCTCCTGCCGCTGTTTTGCCAGCTCATCCCGCTCCTGGGTAATTGTGGCCATACCGGCTTCAGCCTGCTGATGGAAGTCATCCGCCTCGCCTTTGAAGCTCTCCATCTCTGTCAGTAGCCGCTGGTTCTCCTGCAACTGCTCATCGCTCGACTCACGAATCGTCTCGAGCTCGAATTGCAGCTCAGTAATCTGCTCCTTCAGGCGCCCCTCACTCTCCTCATGGCGACCATGAATCTGCTCCAGCTGCTTATGCAGATCGTCACTGTGAGACTTCACATCAGTGGCATGCTGTCGGGCGATGTCCAGCTCCTGCTGGCTGGTCTCGAGGCGGGCCTCGAGTTTCTCAATGCGCTCCTGCAGCTGCTGACGGTCACTCTCCAGCTGCTCGGTTTCGGTCAACCTGGATTGGGCCTCCTGCAGAGCCTCGCGCAGTTCTGAAGCTTCCTGCTGAAGCCCCTCGGCTGCAGACGCCTCCTGTTCACCGCTTTGAATCCTGTTTTTGGCTGCAGCCAACGCCTGACGCAGCAGCTTGATCTCTGACTGGCGCTGCTCCAGTTCCTGATTGAAATGGTTGCGAGTCTCATCAAGCTCCCGCTTCAGCCGGTTGAAAGCCGCGATCTGCTCCTCAGAGGTCTCAGCAGCACCTTCATCGGCATCGCGATTGAAATCGATGACATTACTCGCCGGTTGATCCCCGTCGCGGCTCTTAAGCCCAACCAGCTCTGCCAGTTCAGCCCAATTGACATCGACAACGAATACCTCAGCACCCCGCTCCGTCAGCAGATAGGCGGCCGTGGCAGACTGCCCCACCTCTTCGCCATAGACCACATAGGGCCGATCCAGGGTCAGGCTCGATGCCTGAAAACGCAGGGAGAAGAAAGGTAGATTGATCGCCCCGGGCAAGTGACCCTCTTCGTACTCCTCCGGGGTGCGCACATCCAGCCAGAGTGCTCCCTTCTCAATATACCCGGTTGCTTCCGAGTAACTCAGCGTCCTGGAGAGGGGCTGCTTGACCAGCTCAATGAAATCACTTTTGCTGAGGCGCACCAGAACCCCGTCAGTGGCCATCTCAACCGAACTGCCACGGGGTTTATCGGAAATCAGCGCCTCTTCGCCAAAACCTTTGCCAGCTTTCAGCCGGGCCAGTTCCACCGGTGCGTGGCCTTTCTCCGGCTGTCGCGAAACCACACACTCACCACGACTGATCAGATAGAAATAGTCCCCCTCATCACCCTGCTGGATGATCAGCTCGCCGGCGCGCACCTGGATCTCCTCCATGCGCATCATCACCCGTTGCAGATTGGCTGGAGGAATCTGTTGAAATACCGGGGACTGCAGCAACAGACTCATCCAGTCACCGCTGCTGGGCTGTTCAATGTCTTTCACTTCATAACTGGCGCTGTGGCTGCGTGCCAGCATATCGCTGAGCATACGGCTGTCGATGCGCACATAGTTCACAGCCGTTCTGGCCTGTGCGGAGTGTTTACGCGGCAGCTGGTGGGCAAGGGCAAAGCGGGCGGTTGGGGTACCGCTGCTGATCAGATCCATCTCTTTCTGACCGGACAACAACGCAACAGTACCTGACAACAGGTAGACATTCTGGTGATCGGTGTCCCCTTCGCGAAAAAGGTATTCCCCCTTCTTAGCCTTTTCAACCACAATCTGGCTGAGCAGATGACCCAACTGCTCCTCCGAGAGCGTGTTCAGGGGCACCAGGTTTTTTAGTAGGACATCGTCACTTTTACTGTTTGGCACGGCCATTCTTTCTGCGCTCAGGAATATCGATCCTATGATTTGAGGGTAACGTTGCTCCTCTATTTAACGGCACCCTGAATAAAAAGCTGAATGGGAATCTCCCTCCTCCCAACTCAAAGGTTGAACAGGTTTGCATTATTCAGCAGAGCCGAGAAACCATAACGATCTTAATGTTTTATTTCAACGACATAAATCAAAATATTTTGATTTACCGGTATCTACTACTAGAGACTGCATGCGGGGGTCCATCTCCTATACGTGCTACAGTGGCCTCTGAGGCTCAATGCTTGCAGGCACGCTCAAGCAGAAAAAACATGATACTGCTACTTGAGGCCAGTTAACACTAGGCTATAAACCTTATGAAAAGATTAAATGGCGTTGTAGCTGCCGGCCATTCTGAAACTGCTGATGCAGCTATCGAAATATTAAAGGCCGGTGGTAATGCCTTTGATGCCGTCGTTGCCGCTATGCTCGCCGCCTGTGTTGCCGAGCCGGTACTCGCCTCTCCCGGTGGAGGCGGGTTTCTGACCGCTCGGGCCGAAGGCCGGTCACCACAAGTATATGACTTCTTCGCCCATACTCCAAAACGGAAACAGCCATTGGAGGATCTCGATTTCTATCCGATCGAGGCCAATTTCGGTACTGCGCGGCAAACCTTTCACATCGGCCTGGGTTCAATCGCCACACCAGGGTTCATCCGTGGACTGTTCCTGATCCATCAGCACCACTGCAGACTCCCCCTGAGGGAACTGTTTCAACCGGCCATCACCCTCGCCCGAGAGGGTGTTGTAATGAACCACTTCCAGCATCTGATCACCCAGATTATCGGCCCGATTCTGCGCGCAACCCCGGCTGCCATGTCATTGAATGAGTGCCCGTCCAACCCTGGGCAACTGATCTCCGAAGGCGAACTGCATCGACAACCGGATCTCGCCGATTTCTTTGATGCACTGCAGCACGAAGGTGAGGGACTCTTTTATAATGGTGAGGCTGGTCAGCAGTTGGTCAGAGACTGCGAGACCCAGGGCGGACTGTTGCAGATGGAGGACCTCAATGACTACCAGGTCATCCTGCGTGAGCCCTTGCAACTCAGCTACCAGGGCAGCGAGTTGTTCACCAACCCACTCCCTTCACTGGGCGGAACACTGATCGCATTCTCTCTGGGATTGATGGCGGAAGATTCAGCCCGGAGATCCACGAGCGACCCTGAATCCTCATTGAGACAACTTGCCCGCTGTATGAAACTTACCCAGCAGGTCAGGCAGGAGCGCCTCGGCTGCATGGCGCAGATTCTCGATCCGGATACTGCCAAGGCTTACCACCAGCAAATGGATAGTGGGGGTATATCCACGCGAGGGACCACTCAGATCAGTATCGCAGACACACAAGGCAACCTCGCCAGCATGACCCTCTCAAACGGGGAAGGCTGCGGCTATGTCATCCCGCAGAGCGGTATCATGATGAACAACATGCTGGGTGAAGAGGACCTGAATCCCGGCGGATTCAATCACTGGCAGGAGAACAGCAGACTGGCATCGATGATGTCACCAACCCTGATCATCGAACGCAACGGCGATGCTCTGGTTACCGGCTCCGGTGGTTCCAATCGAATCCGTAGCGCAGTATTGCAAATCATACTCAACCACATCGATCACCAGATGCCGCTTGATGAGGCGGTCTCCAATCCACGCATACACTACGAAAACGGCCTGCTGAGTATCGAGCCCGGCTATGATGAAGCCGCCTGCCATGAGCTACTGGATGAATTTGCCGAACAACAACACTGGAAAAGAAAGAACCTCTTTTTCGGTGGCGCTCATAGCGTCATACTCAAAACCAACGGCATGCTTGAAGGTTCTGGTGATGAGCGACGGGGCGGTGTCTGGCGACGGCTTCTCAACTGATGTCCCGGTAGCAGATCAACTGCCTCCAGATCTGTTTATCACAAACCCAATAGATCCTCTTTAAGCGACTTGGTGACAGGCTTCTCCCCCAACCAGACGCCCAACAACGCTTGAAAAAAATCGCCTCCCGGAATCACCCCTTTTTCAACCCCTTTGATCTTCACCCTGGTACCTTTCTCGGGAAAGTAGTCCAACTCAATCATCTCTCCTTCAGTTAAGGTTTCAAACCATCCGTTGAACTGATTCAGACGCTCAACAAGCTGTTTGAACTGTGGCTCATCAAGGTTTGCCCTGAAGCCGTCATTCCAACCCTGTACGAACTTCTCCTGTTTCACTTCAGAATAGAGCATCCTCATCTCCACCCTTGCCGCAGCATCGTTGCTCAGAATCACCGATGCCTGATTACTCTTCTTTTGAAGATACAGCGCTGCAACATAGATATCGAAAAAGAACTTCTCTCTGACCCCTGCACCATTCAATTCCAGCGTCACACCGTCATCAGCACGCGTCATCGTTTCATCCAGGTTGATGCCGGCAACCTCTTTAGCGGCAACATTTGAAAACAGAGAGACAAGCCAACACAGTAGCAACAACCGCTTCATATTTATTTCTCCTTAAGCACTCAACTGATTCCCATCTTGGCCGATAGATGCCTAAATCTGTGCTAAACACAGAATGTATGGAGCCAATTTGGCGCTACTCATGATGCGAACAGCCCAGGCTAAACTGACTATAGTTTGCCTGACAGATTCAACCAAGCATTAATAAGACTTTTGATCGATAGATGACTCACGTCATATACCAATGATCCAAAACAATGTAGTAATCCATCAGCGTATCGGCAATCTAATTTCAACTGCCCCGGATCCTTTTCCGTGTTCAGATGAAAGAAAAAATAGACTTTTTGTAAAAAAGCCAGTAAAAAACGGTCGTTTTATGTTTACCTATTGAAAAACTGTGTTATTTTTAACACACAACATACCCACTATTGTAAGAAGGAGCAAACCCTATGGTTGCAAAGAAAGCCGCGAAAAAGACCGCTAAGAAAACTGCAAAAAAGAAAGTTACTGCTAAGAAAGTAGCTGCAGCACCACGCCTGAAAGCCATCACAACCAAGCAAACCAAGACACAAATCTTAAGCACCATTGCAGAAGAGACCGGCCTATCCCGCAAAGATGTGGCGGCTGTATTCTCCTCACTCAACACATTGGTTACCCGCCATTTACAGAAAAGAGGTTCAGGTGAGTTCACCATTCCGGATAGTGGCATCAAGGTACGTCGCGTTGTAAAACCAAGAACCAAAGCCCGCATGGGACGCAACCCAGCAACCGGCGAAGCGATCAAAATCGCAGCAAAACCTGCAAAAACCGTTGTAAAACTGACTGCTCTGAAAGCACTGAAAGACAAAATCTGATCATTCAGTCTGCTGCCGTTACCGTTGTAGCGGCAGCACCATGACTCCCAAAACAGAACACTTATAACCGCCTCACCTAGAAAGCCAGATTAATCCGGCAACGAAATCTCCAGCTCATCGCCCTGCTGCTGCAACTTGAGATGCTTCAGAAAACTCATACCCAATAACACCTCATGGGCTGGCATATTTGGCAGTATTGACGCCTTTACATTCTGCATTGTAATCGGACCGAGCTGTAATTGATCGATCTCCGTCAACCAACTCCTCACCACCCCATTCGCGGTTCGGCTCTGGCTCGGCGCACCAGGCTGAAGCCCGGCTTTCTCAGCCAGTGAGGAGGATACAGCCACCAGAGTGGCCCCTGTATCCAGCAGATAGACAACATCGACACCATTGATCTTACCCGGCGCTATATAGTGACCGGCACGATTGCGTTTCAGCACCACGGAAGACTCACCCTGAAGATTGGTGGTCACACTGAGTTGCCGATTGGGGTTGTTTTGTCTGTCCAGCCATTGGGAAAACAGCAGGGTAAGCATCGCCAGCATCAGCACCCATGC
>JAHRHW010000223.1 GCA_019100305.1 Candidatus Thiodiazotropha taylori
GAACGGTGACGATGATAAAGAAACATGCACTTACCAAACTGATCAGCTCATCCCTGAATCAGGAACGCAGAAATTTTCTCAAGGCATCAGCAACTGGTTTTGCAACATTGGCCGCTGGCGGGCTTGTCAAAATCAATAAAGCAACAGCCCAAGCCTATCAACCCTATCCTACCGATAACCAACTGGAAACCGTTGTGACCAGTTGTGCGCATAACTGCGGTTCACGTCATATGCTGGTTGCACATAAACAAAATGATGTGATTGTGCGGCTCTCTTCGGATGATGGCCGCTATCAGCGTGACGGTTGCTACGGTAAGGATACGGATGAAGAACCTCAACTCAGAGCCTGCCTTCGCGGCCGAGCCTATCGGGAACGTATCTACTGCGCCGAAAGATTACTCTATCCAATGATGCGTGTCGGTGAAAGAGGTTCAGGCAAATTCAAACGTGTTTCCTGGGATGAAGCCCTGGATTTCATAGCCAAAAAACTGATTGAAATAAAAGCACAATATGGATCTCAGGCCATACTCGATCAAAGTTATGCTGGCGCCTCTTATGGTGTGTTACATAAATCAGATCAGATCGAAGGTTTACAGGGGCGCTTTCTGGGGATGTTTGCCTGTCGTACAAGCTGCTGGTCCGTTCCCTCCTACCAGGGCACGACAACCAGTTCACGTTGGACCTTTGGAACCATCGAAGACGGCAATGAAGATGATACTTTCGCTCATTCGAAACTAATGATCATGTGGGGTTGGAACCCTGCGTATACATTTCATGGCGGCAATACCATCTACTACATGCGCAAGGCGAAACAGAACGGCTGTAAATTTGTCGTTATAGATCCGTTATACACCGACACGGCAGCTACTTTCGATGCTTGGTGGATTCCAATCAAGCCCAATACCGATGCAGCAATGATGGCCGGCATGGCACATTACATCTTCACTAACAATCTACAGGATCAAGCGTTCATTGATAAGTTTGTACAAGGCATGGATGCAGGCACCATGCCTGAATGGTCAAGTAATTCGCCGAACGGCACTGAGAATTTCAAAGACTACATTCTCGGCAAGTATGACGGTCAGCCAAAAACACCCGAGTGGGCTGAAAAGATCTGTGGCGTCAAGGCAGCAGATATCAGAAAGCTAGCTGACATGTATGCCAAAACCAAACCAGCCGCTCTCAAAGCATGCTGGGGTCCTGGGCGCAACGACTATGGTGAACAGTATAATCGTATGGCAGCAGCACTACAGGCCATGACCGGTAATATCGGCATACTCGGCGGCTGCGCCGAAGGTGTAGGCAAGGCCTGGCATGCTGAAGGTGTGGCCCACCCATACGACAGTTATTCCAATATCTGGTTCTCCTCGATCAAATCGGATCGGTGGGCTCATATCGTCAACAACTACCCAAATGTAACCCGCCAGGAAGCCGGTCTCTGGCCACGTGATGACAATCTTGATGGTGTGATTCCCAATATCCGGGGCATATTCTATCAAGGATCAAACTGGTTCAACCAACTCACCAATATCAATGCAGAAATCGAAGCCATCAATAAACTGGACCTGGTGGTTTGCCTCGACCAGACAATTACAACATCGGGCCTCTATTCCGATGTATTACTACCAATCTGCACACACTTCGAAAGGCATGATGTGGCCCTACCCTGGTACAAAGGCCACTACTATATACACAGGCCTAAAGTGATCGAACCTTTGGGTGAAAGCAAGTCTGACTTCCAGGTGTTTACAGAGCTTGCCTATCGCCTAGGCAACATGACTGGAATGGGCGATAAGTTCGGCCAGGCTTACAACCCGAAAGCCACACGTGACTATTGGAATAATCCTGATCCCGTCGATGAGGACTATCTGCGTACCTGGTGGGAAGACAGGGTCATGCACCATCAACATGTGGAAATGCCCTGGGTGGAGTTTAAAAAGCACGGGGTCTACAAAGTAAAACTTGAGCGTCCACATATCGCCTTTCAGGATCAGGTGGAACTTGGCCTACCGTTTCAAACCCCATCTGGAAAAATTGAGATTCTGTGTGACGAATTGGCCCGCATCAATGACTGGACAAAAACTCGTTACGGTTACCATATCCCTTCAATTCCAAAGTGGATAGAACCTTTCGAATCTTTGAATCACCCAACCAAAACAAAAAAATATCCATTTCATTTAATCACACCGCATCCACGACATAGAACACATTCGATTTTCAATAACAGCGCCATCCTGCGAGAGACCTATGATCAGGAGATCACAATCAACGCCAGTGACGCGAAGAAGCTTGGCATCTCTACAGGGGACAAGATTGAAGTTTGGAACGATCGCGGGAGATTGGTGGTACCGGCTTATGTGACACAAAGATGTTTACCCGGTGTCGTCGCCATCCCTGAAGGGGCATGGATCGACTTGGATAGCAAAGGTATCGATCGCGCCGGCAATCCTAACATGCTCAGTGCAGACACACCCAGCCCTGCAGGATCGTTTGCCTATAACACCATTCTCGTCAACATACGTAAAACAACACTACAACATCGTGCGGGCTGGGATGAAACATCCGTATCCAGAACCCATGTCTTTGGCCGCGATATTTAGTTGATCAACAGGAATTCATCCACATGAAAAAACCCCTGGACAAATCAAAAATAAAAGCAGCGGTCAAACGACGCAAACAACAGGTCTACACACCTGTTGACCCGGAACAACAACTCGCCTTTATACATCATAATGTTGATTGTATTGGCTGTCGTGCCTGCGAGATTGCTTGTAAAGATAAAAATGGACTTGCGCCAGGACCACGCTTCCGCAGAGTCAGCTACATCGAGGGTGGCGATTTTCCCGATGTTTATGCTTATAAAGTTAATATGTCGTGCAACCACTGCGCACAACCTGCCTGCCTGCCAACCTGCCCAACAGGCGCTATTTTCAAACGTCAACAAGACGGCATTGTCGATATAGATTCTTCACTTTGTATCGGTTGCAGACGTTGTGAAGCCGCCTGTCCATACGGCGCACCTCAGTTTGATCCCAGCGATAATCTGGTAAAAAAATGCAACATGTGCGTCGACGAGATCGATGCCGGACGCAAACCTTATTGCGTTATGGCCTGCATGATGCGGGTATTGGATATCGGGCCAATCGATCAACTCGATAGCGGTAATTTCGATACAACAGCGATTGGGCCAAATGACCACCCTGTCAGACAGGTCAAGAACATGGCTGATCCGAAATTAACCAACCCCTCGATTCGTTTCATTGCCCACACCAAAGGCAACGTGGAAAACGATAACTCTTAATGTAATACATTGAACCAATAACCCAGGAGTCAATGAATGCTGCTTAAACCCGTATTGATACTCTTACTGTTACTACCCACTCTTTGTCAGGCTTTGAATATCGAGAATGGCAAACGGATCAACAGAAGCTGCGCACTCTGTCACGGTGACTATGGCCAGGGAACTCCAGGCACCATGTCTCCAAGATTGGCCGGCTTACCTGCCGATTATCTTGAAAAAGAACTCAAATACTATCGTTCCGGTGAGCGGAGCTATGCTCCCATGGTTATCGCTTCCTCTATTAAAAAAATGAGCGATGAGGACATCAGGGATATTTCAGAATACCTGGCTGGTGTCAATTTACGTAATCTAAACCTGCCCAAAATCCCTGAATACCCAAATGGCAAACCCAACAAAGGCAAAGAGATTTTCAACGATGAATGCAAATCCTGCCACAAGAAAACAGGCTTGGGTAAACCTAAAAAGGACATCCCACCGGTAGCGGGTCAATACGGCAGTTACATATTCATCCAAATTAAAAAATTTCAGGATAAGCAACGCCACCACGACGATGACCCTGAAGACGATACATTCGATGACTACGCTGACACTGAAATCGATGACATTATCGCCTATGTCACAACGCTCCCCGCTCATCCACCTCTACCTGCATCAAATGACTTTTCGGTTGGCATGTCTGGGGTGATGGACAGTATGAGTATGGTTGGTATGGTACAGGGAGGCGACCAAAGTGATCTGAATATCTCCGGGCAATTCAGAGTAACGCCCTCTGGTGACATTGTTCTCAAGCCTCTCAATCAGGATATGCGCTCTATCGCCGGTCTATCCGGTAACTTCAGAATAACTCCAACAGGAATACTTTTCATGCCCAACTAATGCAATAGACTTCGCCAGCATGCCGTTATCTATTGAAAACTGTTTTGGAAGTGACGAGATCATCTTGCATTTTCATCGACCCTGGGGAGACGAATATGAAATCACTCAACAAATATAATCTCTGCTTTTTCGCTTTATTGCTCCTTTCACTTGATCTGACAGCCGGCGAAGACCCTGAGGTCGAGATTGCTGATATCTATCAATCAGTGATAAAAATGAGCCTTGCCAGTGGTGTCAGCTTGGCTGACGCAGCTGAAGCCATGACATCCAAAGCGGCTGAATTGAATCTACGCCTCGTGGGCCGTCAGAAGGTACATGAAGAGGTACGAGCCCGTGGATTGAAATCTCCACATCTCGAAATTCTACAATTCTGTGATCCGGAAGATGCCGTTCAAATGGTGGTCAGTGATCCTCTCTATTCAGCCTACATGCCATGCCGTATCTCTTTAGTGGAGGACCAGAATGGCAAGGCCTGGCTCTATATGCTCAACTTGGATATGTTGATCAACAGCGCTTCCCTATCCCCTGAATTGCAGACCATCGCAATTCGTGTCAATCAGGCGATGCTTGCGGTGATGACGGCGGGCGCAACCGGAGAGTTCTAGAAATGAAATGTTGGCCAAACGGCTAGTAGCTGGTATGCATACAAGACCAATAGCTAGCAACCCGAATAGATAACGGATCACTGCATGGAACACTGGATTAAAATTATCGCTCAACAGTTAGCCAAAGAAAGAGAGTGGTATGGACTGATTGTCGCATTTCCCGAATACCGTCCAGATTTAATCAAAACCCTGGCTCATGAACTGAACTATTCTTTTTACGATTATCGCGAAGCTGAGATGGCTCCTCTCGGCATGAAGGCCGCCGAGCTGACTCTTGCTGAACTCGACCATACGCTATTCAAGACGATCCAGGCAGGGCCCACGGTACTACACAATATTGAATCGTTACTGGTCTCCAAACAGAATCAGTCAGTGATAACCTGGCTAACAGAGTTCAGTACCAAACCCTGGGGACACAATGTGCTGCTACCCATTGTCATTCTGGCTGACGAGGCACTCAAACTACAGCCTGATGCAGTCGTCGATCTCACTCAAACCACATTTCCCGAACAGTCATTGATCTCTCGCCTCATACACTGAAATTTGGGTTATCACAGAGAGCGCTCTACAAACACAATAGATCCGCCGGTAAGCAAATACCTCACAAAGTATGCGTAATGGAACCGAGGTAATCCTGCCCGCAAGAGATCGAAGACATGAAAAACAGTTAAAAAAAGTGGCCCCATCAGCCTAAGGGGAGAGACTGATGGGGCCGGATCTTCCCGGATGGGGTCACCGGGAAGGGGTGGGTCGCAAAGGGAGGAAAGCGACCCGTGCCGTACGACTTACAGAACCTCTGACTAGGCTCCCGGGAAAAAGTTCAGCAACATACTCAACTATTTTACAATTCCCTCAATGGGCCTGGTCCCAGTTGTCTCCTACGCCAACTTCCACCAGTAGCGGTACATCGAGTTTCGCCGCCCCCTCCATACGCTCCGTCAGCACACTCTTGGCTTCATCCAGATACCCCGGTTCGACCTCGAAGACCAATTCATCGTGCACCTGCATCAACATCTGCACCGGCGGCTTCTCCCCTTCAATCCACTCATCGACCGAAAGCATGGCCCGCTTGATGATATCCGCTGCGGTGCCCTGCATGGGCGCATTGATGGCCGTGCGCTCAGCTGCTGTGCGGCGCTGGTGATTGCGGGCGTTGATATCGGGCAGATAGAGGCGACGACCGAACAGGGTCTCCACATATCCCTGTTGATGGGCCTGCTCACGGATTCGATCCATAAATTCAGCCACTCCTGGGTAGCGATCGAAGTAGAGGTCGACATACTCCTGGGCCGCCTTGCGTTCGATACCCAGCTGACGCGCCAGTCCAAAGGCCGACATGCCGTAGATCAAGCCGAAATTGATCGCTTTGGCTGAACGACGCTGATCTGAGCTCACTGCTTCCAGGTCGGCGCCGAAAACCTCTGCCGCCGTGGCGGTATGGATGTCCTTACCCTCCGAGAAGGCCTTTAACAGCCCCTGGTCCTGTGACAGGTGGGCCATGATGCGCAGTTCAATCTGGGAATAGTCAGCCGCCACCATTTTCCAGCCGGCCTGGGGCACAAAGGCCTGCCGGATTCGACGCCCCTCCTCGCTGCGAATCGGGATATTCTGCAGATTCGGGTCGGTAGAAGAGAGTCTACCGGTGGCAGCAACAGCCTGATGATAGGAGGTATGCACCCGCCCCGTGACCGGATTGACCATCTCGGGTAGCTTATCGGTGTAGGTGGATTTCAGCTTTGCCAATCCCCTGTGCTGCAGGATCACCGACGGGAGTTCATGCCCCTGATGGGCCAGCTCAACCAACACCGACTCGGCAGTGGACGGCGCCCCTTTTGGGGTTTTACTGATCACCGGCAACTGCAGCTCATTGAAAAAGACCTCACCGATCTGCTTTGGCGAGCCAAGATTGAAGTTGTGCCCGGCCAGAGTGTAGGCCTGCTGCTCCAGCTCATGCAGCTGCCGGGCAAAAACGTCACTCTGCTCGCGCAGCATGGTGCTATCGATGCTGACCCCGTTACGCTCAATGCGCGAGAGTACCGGCACCAATGCCACCTCCAGTTCATTGAAGAGCTTTGTAAGTGAAGACTCACTTTCTAGTTTCGGCCAGAGTTTTTCGTGCAGTCTTAAGGTTATGTCTGCATCTTCAGCCGCGTATGGCGAGGCTTGATCCAACTCGATCTGATTGAAGGTGAGCTGTTTTTTACCCTTTCCGGCGATATCTTCAAAATGGATTGTGGCGTGGTTCAGATAGTTTTTTGCCAACGAATCCATGTCATGGCGGGTTGCGGTGGAATCAAGCACATAGGACTCCAACATGGTGTCAAACGCGATACCCCGCATCTGGATGCCATAGCGGGCCAGCACACTCATATCGTATTTCAGATTCTGACCCACCTTTTTCTGCTCAGGATCTTCCAGTAGTGGTTTGAACTGCTCCAACACCCACTCCAGAGGGAGCTGTTCGGGTGCCCCCGGATAGTCGTGGGCGAGCGGTACATAGGCCGCCTCTCCCGCTGAGATGGCAAAGGAGAGACCCACCAGTTCCGCCTGCATGTAGTCGAGACTGGTAGTCTCCGTATCAAAAGCGAACAGTTCGC
>JAHRHW010000224.1 GCA_019100305.1 Candidatus Thiodiazotropha taylori
CTCCGGCGGTTTGAAACGTCGCCTCAATCTGGCGATCGGTCTGCTCAACAAACCACGATTGATCTTTCTCGATGAACCCACCGTGGGGATCGATCCTCAATCCCGCCATTTCATCCTGCAATCGATCCGGGAACTGAACAAGGCCGGCAGCACCATCGTCTACACCAGCCACTACATGGAAGAGATCGAGCAGCTGTGTAACCAGGTAGCGATCATGGATCATGGCAGGATCCTGCTGCAGGGTGCGCTCCGCCAGATCCTCAAACGGGATCCTCAACTGATCATCGAACTGGCGCCGATAAGCGACCAAACCCGATACGCGCAATTGAGTAATACCCTGCAGACAAGGGGCTTCAGCCTCTCCGAGCTGACGATCAGCGGACATCCGAAAGATCAGACAGAGATCGGAGAGCTACTGCAGACACTGGCTTCATTCAACCTGTCTGTGGTCAATCTTTCCTACGGTAAACATACCCTGGAAAAGCTGTTCTTCGAGTTGACCCACACCCGCTTGAGAGATTGAAAGTATGCTGTTTGCGGTAATTAAGAAAGAGCTGTTGCTGGTCTCCCGGGACATCCATGCCCTGCTGGTGCTGTTCCTGCTGCCGATCGTATTCATCCTGATCATGTCCCTAGCACTGCAGGACCGGATGAGCAGCGAGTCCAAGGAGCGACCTGCAGTCGGCCTCTGGATGGCAGCCGGCAGCCATGACAACAGGGAGCTGAGCCTGCATTTCCAACAACTCGAAGGGGTTCGGGTTGAAAACTTCGAAAGCCCGGCAGAGCTGACCCACGCCCTGCAGCAGGGCGCGATCATCGCTGCCGTCCTGCTGCCCGCCCGGTTTGATAAGATCATCCAGTCTCCGGTGACCGAAAGCAGTGAAAAGCTGCGGGTTCTCTATGCAGCCACCCTCCCTGGTTCAATGCGTCGATCGATCCTGGGTGCAGTACGGCAGGCCCTCGGCGCTTATCAGGTCAATCAGCTTTTCAAACATGACGACCTCGCTGCAACAGAGCGCCAGCAACGGGTCGACCATCTGCTGGGCAAATCCCTGGTTGTTACAGAGACCCTTGGTGCCGAGACGCAATCCCAACCCAATTCCGTTCAGCAGAGTGTGCCTGCCTGGCTGATTTTTGCGATGTTCTTTGTGGTACTGCCGATCTCCACAACCCTGCTCACAGAACGACAGCAAGGCACGCTGCATCGCCTGCAGACCGTACCGGTACCCCGCAGCTACCTGCTGATCGGCAAGCTGATACCCTACCTGGGAATCAACCTGATACAGGCGGTATTGATGCTGCTGGTCGGCATCCACCTGGTACCGCTACTGACCGGTGAAGGACTGCAACTCAATGAGCAGAGCTGGTTGCTGCTGCCGTTGATCATAGCCACCAGCCTGTCGGCGATCAGCTTCGCCCTGCTGATCGCCACCCAGGCCAAGACCACTGAGCAGGCCACCACGCTTGGCGGAATCAGCAACCTTATTCTGGCCGCCATTGGTGGTATCATGGTACCAACATTCGTAATGCCTGAACTGATGCAGCAGATCGCCGCCCTATCTCCCATGAACTGGGCACTGGAGGGCTTCTTCTCCATCCTGTTGAGACAAGGTGGATGGGCCATGGCCGGACCCGAGATTCTCAAGCTGTTGGCATTCTCCGGCTGTTTGTTTTTACTTTCACTCCATTCATATAAAGGCCTGACGGAAATCAAATAATGAAAGGTTCAACGGATACACAGTTCAAATCGGAACTCAAACAGATGATCGTTGAAGAATGCCGGTTAGATGATTTCGATCCCCAGGATATCAAGGACGACGAATATCTGGCCGGGCCGGAGGCTCGCTTTGGACTCGACTCTATCGATATGCTGCAAGTCATCGTCACGATCAAAAACCGTTACGGTGTGCACATCCAGAATGATGCCGAATCAAGAGAGATTCTTGCCACCATCAACAACCTGGCGGACCATTTACGCCCAGAGTAAGAACATGGAGTCAGTTAAGCTTCCCATCATAGGATATGCCTGCGCATCCCACCTCGGCGAATCGCTGAGCAATCCGTCGGGTCCGCACGGCACAACGGGGCAATTCGGACCGCCTACACTGCAACTCGATTCCACCCAACTGCAGCTACCCTACTATTCGGTTGACGATGGATTCGACGATCCGGATCGAACCGAACGCATCCTCTTCGAAGTCATCGAAAAGGCTCTGCAGAGAAGTCAGCTGAGCGCAGCAAAGATCAGTCGCGCTGGTCTGTTCATCGGCTCATCCTCCTATGACCTGCGCGACAGTGAGATCGATTACCGACAGAAGCTTGAGGCGGGGGATCAATCCGCAGTGCCAATGCCTTTTACCGGCTACAACCGGTTGGGCGAATCGATCTGCCGCAAATTTTGCATCGACAGTGAACCCTTCAATATTAACTCGGCCTGCACCTCCAGTGCGAATGCCCTGTTGCTGGCCCAGAGCATGTTGCAGCTGGGTTTTTACGAACATGCCCTGGTGGTGGGCATCGAACTCTATAATGAGACCACCCTTAACGGTTTCGCCGGCATGCAACTGATCGCCGAGCAGCGTATTGCCCCGTTCGACAAAACCCGGGACGGCATCATCCTAGGCGAATCCTGTTCCGCTGTGATCATCAGCAAGCAGAGCACAGATTCAGCTTCTCTGATGCTGCGCGGTGGCGGCAGTTGCTTCGACCCGTACAGTATCACCACATCGAATCCGGATGGTTCGACCATCGCCCAGACGCTGGAAAATGCGCTGCGCAAGACAGGTACCGAAAGATCCGATGTGGTTGCGATCAAAACCCACGGTACTGCGACCTATATGAATGACATTTCAGAGTCGCAGGGGATTCTCACCGCATTTCCCGAACAGACACCACCGATCACCGCCATCAAACCCTACGTCGGTCATACTCTCGGGGCATGTGGCACACTGGAACTGATTCTGTTTGCCGAGGCACTTGAACAGGGGTACATACCCAAGACCCCCAACTTTGAAACCTCCGATCCGGAGCTGTCTCTAACCCCACTGCATGAGGATCTTGACGCTACGGATGGTGTCTATCTTCTCAACTATTTTGGATTCGGCGGTAGCAATACCGTACTCTTCGTGGAAAAGGTCTAATGGATTTGAACCTCTCTCTGTTTGCCTATGGTGGCTTTAGCCAGACGGTTGACCGACAGCTGCCCGACCTGAACCAGGCGTTGAAGGCGCTACCCTATAAGCTGCCTCGCCGTTCGGACCGGCTCACCCAGCTCAGCCTGTTGGGCCTGCACCAGAGCTGCGGCGAGGGTAGTTTCGATGCCGCGACTCACCTGGTTCTGGCAAGTGGTGATGCCAACCTCAACAGCACCATCCTCAATAGTGAGCAGATCTTTGACAGCGGCACCCTGCCCAATCCGATCGGTTTCATAAATACTGTCAACAACTCAACCGCCTACCATATCTGTGTCACCCTTGGGATTCAGGGAGAGGCGATCAGCGTATCCAGGGACCACTGCTCGCTTGAGGCCGGACTGCAGATTGCGGCAACCTTACAACACAGCGACCTATCACCGATCCTGCTCGGTACGGTCGATGAAGTCCCCAATGATCCGGAGCAGCATCGGCAGCGCTTGAACATACCAGCCGCAACTCCGCTGGCCGAAGGCAGTTTCTGGTTCCACTGTGGCCACCCGCAACGACAGGAAACCGCACTTGCCACAATCGAATATTGCGGACCGATGCGCGACAGCAGGCGAATCGAAGAGTTTCTGCACGAGCGTCAGATCAGCCACCATCTGATCGGGGATTTCCTGCAAAACAGCGCAGTGAGTGAGATTCAACTGCCTGGAGAGCGGCTCGTCACGCAGAGCCTGGGCCACTATCTGACGCAAAACGCGGACTACCTGCAGCGCTGGTTGGATCAGGCGCGACCCGGTGAACGTCTGGGGATGCTAAATGGTACCGCCGGCAGTGACCGACTGACCGTCACTTTGATTCTAAAGCACTGAGACGGGCAAACAACTCAGCTTCACGCAATGCGATCTTATCCAATTGGTCGGCGATTGAGTCAAAGGTATCGTCATAGCGGGCTTTGCTCTTGCGCGCACACATCAGGGCGAACAGCCGCCACTCATCACCGATCAACGACATCTCATCGGCCGCTTCGGCCAGCTGATCCGACGCCAGAATCTCCGCCGCCTCCTGCAGGAAGGCCGCATACATAAAGCGGAAACCGCCACCCACGGTGCCGATCTCCTCCTGCATACGTACAATATGGCCGAGATAGAGATGGGCATAACGCTCCTCGGCATCGACCAGTTTACGGATGTTTCTGGCCACCCGCTGAATGCCCTTGGCCCCCGCAATGGGTACCGGACTTCGCTTGCCATTGATCTTGGCAGTGAAACGGATCGCCTTCGGCAGGACGGTATTGAAATCGATCTCAGCGGGCACCTCGGCCGGGTAGTAGAGCAGACCTTTGGGAGCCAGTGCGCCTTTGGCAAAACGCGCTTTGCTCAGACTCGGCCTGTCCACCGTCACCAGGTGGGAAAATACCGGATCACTGACCTGGAAGGCTTCACCCTCACGACCGTAGACCAGCAGATTGTGCGCATTGAAATGGAAGCGCATATCCTCGGGAAAATAGGGCAGAAAGAAGACCGATGTCTGTAGACCGACAATCCGTCCATCATCCAGTAACCGATCAAGCACGGCTTCGCCCTGGGCCGGTTTACGGAATTTCTGAAACGCCATTTTCAGCCCGCCAATACGCCGCGAGAGGGCGTGGATGATCATCCGTGGGGGAGTTCGATAGGCGATCAACGGCAGTCCGTTGATTTTAACCATGGGGATATAGGCATAGGTCAGGCCGCTTGCCAGACCGAAGGCCATCGGCTCGGACACCTCCAGTCCATGATAGCGAAGCATGGCGGACATGACGCCTGTCTCACAATGCGCCGCGTGCCGGTGCTCGAGTGGTTTATTCATATGTCTCAGGTAGTTGTTTTAGTGTATCCCGATCGATACCCAGTACTGCGGCATAGCCATCAAGCTTCTCGGCCGAGAGCCTGGCAAAGCGATAGGGTGAAAAGTCCCGTTTCACCATCCATTGAAAGCGTCCCACCGCCTGGGCCAGCATCGGCAGGTCCATGCGCTGATGATACATATGAAATTCCAGAGCTGAGGTTTTCCCCTGCCTGGCCCGCTGATAGGCGTCCATGGTGAGCCGTTTGATCTCATCCAGCGCCTGGCCGAGCACGATCTCCTCGACTTCCCAGCCGTTGGTCTCGGACGACTCGATCCTGCCGGAGTCCGATTCCGCATAGATCACCTTGGTCTCTCCACCCAGGGACCCAGCTTTATCCTGCGGAATGTCTTTGATCTTCATACCACACTTAATAACATGAATGAACTGGAGAAGCGTCCACTCTCCGGGACGAAACAGAGCAGCCGCTCACCGCTTTTCAACTGTCCGGATTTTAGCAGTTCATCCAGCATGATGTAGATCGAGGCGGAGCCGGTATTGCCCCGGGTGGTCAGATTGGTGAACCAGCGCTCACGGGGAATCTCGAAATCGAGCTCCACCAATGCCTCGTAGACCTTCTCATCGAAATACATGGAGGAGATATGGGGCAGAAAATAGTCCACTTGGCCGGCCTGCAGACCGGTTTTGGCGATCACCCGCTTGAGGGTCTCCTTGACCGCCATGGGTACGATGTTCTCATTCAGCAGCTTGACGTCCTGTTTGATGCTCATCACCGAGTGATCGATCAAGCCCTGCTGGGTGTAGAGCTTCCAGCTCTCCAGACTGCCATCCTCCAGCTTTTCCGCGCCGGAGTACATGCAGGTCTCAAGCTCATTCGCGTAGGAGTAGATCTCAATCCACTCGATTTCCAGCACCGGCTGTTCCGCCCGCTGGTTGGGCTCGCTCTCGACACGAAAGGCACCGGCGCCGTCGGACAGCATCCAGCGCAGAAAATCTTTCTCAAAGGCGATTTCCGGGTTCTTCTTGAGGTTTTCGATTTTGTACTTCGACTCACCTTCGAAATGGCTGGCCCGCAACACCGGTGAAACCAGCTCCGAGCCGGTGGAGACCGCCTGTTTGAATTCGCCGCTTTTCACCGCCAGATAGGCATATTTCAGTGCCGCTGCGCCGCTTAAACAGATCCCGGATGTGGAGATCACCTCGCAACACCGATTCCCCAGTTCCCCGTGCACCATCAACCCATGGCCCGGCATCACCTGGTCCGGAATGGAGGTACCAGAGACCAGACACTGCATCTGATCGAGCTCAGCCTCTGAAGCAAACAGCTGCCGTACGCAGAGCGCGGTCATTTCGGCATTGCTGTGACTCAGCTCGCCACTCTCCGGATCAATTGCATAGTAGCGCTGCTTGATACCGTTACTGCGCAATACCAGTCGCTTGGCACGGGAGGGTTTACCGCCCACCATGCCCAGCACATCCTCGATCTGCTCATTCTCAACAGGCTGGTTCGGCAGAAACGCCGACGTATTGGTTATGTATGCCCTCATTTACCGCAACCGAATTCTTCCATGCGCTCACTCCCTGAACCGGAAGGCGCCTCAAAATATGTTTTAATCCGTTGGTGTCTTTGCTTCATCAGCGGCGCCAATAGCGCCTTGAGAAGCATGCTCAACGGCACCACGGTGACAATCATCAGAATCAGAAATACCACATAGACCGCCAACACAGGTGTCCGTTTGGAGTCACCCTGTTTGCCGATCCTGCGCAACAACTTACCCCAAATCAGGAAACTACGATAACCCACTTTTTCTGATTGAATTTGACTCACGTCCGCTTCCACTGCCTGCAGACCCTGTAACAATGGGCCGTCGCTCTTCTCCGCATCCTCACCAAGCGCTTGTTCGATCGCATGACCGAAGCGGCAGCAGGCCTGAATCTCCTGATCGGAGACCCCGGCGGCGGGAAATCCCCAGAAGGGCTCCTTCTTACCTGTCCACAGCCATCTTGGGGTGGTGATGAAGGAGGCCAGCAGGGAGCCCTGATCTGTCAGCACCACATTATCAATCAAACGCGCCCCACAGTCATCCAGCATACCCTTCATGGTCTCTTGCGCCCGCGTCCACATATTGCGGCAGCCGATGACCGTGATCACCGGTTTACCGTTGAGTAATCGCTTGGCCTGTTCGCTCTGCAGGAAGCCGCTTATCGGCAGGGCCGGGGCCAGAAACCAGACCTGATAGGCGAGGATCACCAGGTCCGCATCGTAATCTGCATCAATCTGCAATGGTTTTAACTCAGGGGCATCCAGATAGACGCATTCGGGAAAAACATCCA
>JAHRHW010000225.1 GCA_019100305.1 Candidatus Thiodiazotropha taylori
CCCACCGATAAAGCCCCAATATACAGTACTTTTCGTTTCGAAAAACAGTACTTTTCAGTAATTGGTTTATTTATTTAAAACCTCGCACTACTGTCTCCTTAACTCCGATGTGGAGTCCCCTTTCTTTAAAAATGGAGTTCTCAGTATGGCCACACTAATAAAACAGTTTCAATATCTGCTTTTTGGGCTCACCTTATTCGCCGCCCAGAGCGCCACATCCGCCGGTCTGATGACGCCGAAATCAGCCAACCTGCCTGAGCTGGAGATCAAACAGCACCACGTCGACGTCACCATCGAGGACGGTTATGCGGTCACCTCAGTGGAGCAGGTCTTTTTCAATCCCAACGATCGGGAACTTGAGGCGATCTACTCATTTCCGGTTCCGGAAAAAGCCTCCGTCGGAGAGTTTACCTACTGGATCGATGGCCAACCGGTAACCGGTGAGGTATTGGAGAAACAGCGGGCCAGAGAGGTTTACCAGCAGGAACGTAATGCCGGCCGGGAGACCGCTCTGACCGAGCAGGACAGTTACCGTACCTTCGACAGCCACGTCTATCCGGTAAAACCTCAACAGGAGGTAAAAATACGTCTTGTCTATATTCAGCCCGCCCACGTGGATAGTGGCATAGGACGCTATGTCTACCCTCTGGAAGAGGGTGGTGTGGATGAGGAGAAGCTGGCTTTCTGGAGTTATAACGATGTGGTGACCGAGGCATTCAGCTTCAACCTGAAACTACGCTCTTCCTACCCGATCGACAGCCTGCGGCTGCCACAACATCCACAGGCATCCGCAACGGCCAACTCGCCACAGGAGTGGCTGGTCGCACTGCATAACGGTCAGGCCAATAGTGCAGAAGGGGAGTCTCAAGCCACCCCTGCAATCATCCAGAAACTGGATAGAGACATCGTGGTCTATTGGCGACACCAACAGGGTTTACCGGGCAGCGTCGACATGGTCACCCATAAGGAATCCGGCGAGGACCGGGGAACCTTTATGCTGACCGTCACACCGGGTGACGATCTGGCTTCCATCCATGAGGGTCGGGATTGGGTGTTCGTGCTTGACCTGTCAGGCTCCATGAAGGGCAAGTATCAGAGTCTGGTTGAAGGCGTGAAAAAAGGCTTGGCGCGACTTTCAGAGAAAGATCGTTTCAGGGTCGTGCTCTTCAACGACCATGCCAGGGAACTCACCTCAGGTTATATCAACGCGAGCAGTGACAATGCAAAGCACTATATCGATCAGCTTGAAAATATCTCACCCAATGGCAGCACCAATCTTTATGCCGGCGTAGAGCGAGGCATAAAGGGTCTGGACTCCGACCGCTCCAGCGCCATCATCCTGGTAACCGATGGGGTTGCCAATGTTGGCACTACGGAAAAGAGAGCATTTCTCAAGCTGCTTGAGAGTCATGATGTACGGCTGTTCAGTTTTGTCATGGGTAACAGCGCCAATCGTCCCCTTCTGCAAGGCATGACGAAAATCTCAAACGGCTTTTCGATCAATATCTCGAATAGTGACGATATCGTCGGACAATTGATGCTGGTAACGGATAAGTTGACCCATGAAGCACTGCACGATATCGATGTGGAGATTCGCGGAGTCAAAGTAAAGGATCTGACACCGGACCGAATCGGCTCCCTATACCGGGGCCGTCAACTAATCCTGTTCGGCCACTACTGGGGCGACGGTATGGCTGATGTCACCATCCGCGGTAAGAAATCGGGACAAAAGATGGCGTACTCGAGCCAATTCGAATTTCCCAGCCAGAGTAACCGCAACCCCGAGATTGAACGGTTATGGGCCTATGCCACAATTGAATCATTGCAAAATCAGATCGACTATCTGGGTGAGGATGCTGACACTCGACAGGCGATTGTGGATGTCGCTAAAGAGTATGGATTGGTGACAGACTACACCTCGATGGTGGTTGTCAGAGAAGAGCAGTTTCAGCAGCATGGCATCGATCGTAACAACCAGGCGCGTGTGGCTAAGGAGCAAGCTGCACGACAGCAACGGGCTGCCGCACCGGTCGCCAACAATCGAGTCGACAATCAGCAGCCGATGTTCAACAAACCGCGCGCTTATCCATCGCATGGTGGTGGCGCTCTCGGCCCCTGGATGCTCTTGCTGTTGATCCCGTTATTGAAAGCACAACGTCAACGCCGTAATTGATAACGACCCCAGTCTGGCCGGAGCTGATCCGGCCAGAGTTCTATTGATTCAGCAGTGACTCGATTACAGCTCACTCTTGAGTGACGAAACATAGCGACTAAATTGCGTAATCAAGCACCAGACCGACAAACACCACCAGACCGAACCGGTTATTGTTGAGAAAGGCCTGGAAGCAGGCCTTGGGGTCACGATCCCGGGTCAACCACTGCTGATAGAGGAACAACATCGCCGCAGCAGCGATGCCGAGGAAATAGAGCGAGCCGCGATCACTCATCCAACCGATCAAGACCAACAGCCCGATCATGACGCCCTGCAGCAGACCGACAATCAAATTGTCATGAGGCCCAAACAGAATCGCCGTGGATTTCACGCCGATCTTCAGATCATCCTCTCGATCCACCATGGCGTACTGGGTATCATAGATCAGTGCCCAGATCAGGGTGGAGAGAAAAATCACCCAGGTGATCAGCGGCAGACTCTCGGTCAGCGCCATGAAGACCATCGGTACCGCCCAGCCGAAGGCAGCGCCCAAAACCACCTGAGGCAGATAGGTGTAACGCTTCATGAAGGGATAGAGCGCGGTCAGCGCCAGAGCAACCAGGGAGAGATAACGAGTTGGCCAGTTCAAAAAGATCAGCAGAGTGGCCGCCATCAGTGAGAGTACCAGAAACACCCCGATCGCCTCTCTGGGCTGTATCAATCCACTGGCGATGGGACGATCCCCGGTGCGCGCCACGTGACCGTCAAAATCCCGGTCCGCATAGTCGTTGATGGCGCAGCCGGCAGAACGCATGATCGCCACCCCCAGGGTGAAGACCAGTACCATGCCCCAGGGAGGCACCCCCTCAGCAGCGATCCACAATGACCAGAGGGTAGGCCAGAGCAGCAGCAGTATGCCGATTGGGCGATGCAGCCTGATCAGCAGTGCATAGCGCCTCAGCCTCTCCCCCCAGCCCACAGACTGGACCGGCGGCAGCCCCATGTTTGCCTCACCACTCATCGATCACCACTCATCCGCATTGGCAGCTCCGGCAGAAACAACTCATTCACCAGAATCGGTCTCTGCGCCATATAGAAAAGGGTACGCCGGCCCCAAAACAACTCCGGTTGCCGCTCAAGATGTTCACAGGCCGCATCGAACAGGGCATGGCCCGGACTGAGCCTGGCAAACATGGTCGCACCACGAATCACCTTCGGGTCTGAGAACAATACCGCTCCCAAGGGTTTCTCCCCAAGCAGCATCAATCGTCGTGCCGGCCCTTTCAGGGTTGAGGCAGGAATCAGTGTGCGGGCGAAGACCCAAGGCCTGTCATCACACAGCAGCACCACATCCCGCACCAGCGCCAGCAGCCCCTGACGCATCTCCAGTGACTGCCGTTCACTGGGCAGCGGCCGACCCCACTCCTGCTGTTGCAGCGAGACCCGGAACCGGCCTGATCCACAACACTGAATCACCCGCCGGGTAAGGGAACCAGTATCGCGCAGCCACTCCTGAGCCTCTGGTGGAACCCCGCTGTAGCGGCGTTGCGACCAATCGCTCCAATGGGGTTCCAGTAGTGACCTCTTACTGCTTCGCTGACTCAAGCTTTGTTCCTTGAAAAAGATCGATTATGGCACAGCAGACAAGCAGTTGACGAACATCCGTGATGCAGGACAATCGTTGCACAAGGGTTACTCTGGGAGTCTCACTGGGATCGGCGCTCAAACCCGCCCATAGTCGACCCGCTCACCCAGCCAGCGCTTGACCAGTGCACTCGCGGCAGACGGATCCTGTTCGATCACCATGGCCGCCCCATCACGAACATCATCCAGCATCTCCTGATCTCTGATCAGATCGGCGATCCGCAATTGCATCTCACCAGTCTGACGGGTTCCGAGCACCTCGCCGGGACCTCGCATCTCCAGATCTTTCTGTGCGATCAAAAAACCATCTCCGGTCTCACGAAGGATCGCCAGGCGCTGCTTTGCCTGTTGTGAGAGAGGGGATTGATACATCAACAGACAGTGGCTCTCCGCACTGCCACGCCCGACCCGGCCACGCAGTTGATGTAGCTGAGCCAACCCAAGGCGCTCAGGATTTTCAATGATCATCAAACTGGCGTTGGGAACATCCACGCCCACCTCAATCACCGTGGTGGCCACCAGCAGATCCAGGGAGCCGGATTTGAACCCCCCCATTATCTGCTCTTTTTCATCCTGCTTGATGCGTCCATGCACCAGTCCGATATTGAGCTCGGGAAGCGCCTTGGCCAACAGCCGCTCGGTCTCTTCCGCTGCCTGACACTGCAACACCTCCGACTCCTCAATCAAGGTACAGACCCAATAGGCCTGACGCCCTTCGGCACAGGCCGCTCTGACCCGGGCAACAACCTCATCGCGGCGACTGCTAGAGAGTACCGCCGTGGTAACCGGTTTTCGCCCCGGCGGCAAGCCGTCGATCACCGACAGATCGAGATCGGCATAAGCGGTCATCGCCAGGGTGCGCGGAATCGGTGTGGCGGTCATGATCAGCTGATGAGGGGTACGATTCTGCCGTTGCCCCTTTTCCCGCAGGGCAAGACGCTGATGGACGCCGAAACGGTGCTGCTCATCGATCACCACCAAGCCAAGGTCGTTAAACGATACATCGTCCTGAAACAGTGCCTGGGTGCCGACCACCATCTGCACCTCGGCCGACTCAATCCGCTGCAGCACCTGTTCCCGCGCCCTGCCCTTGAGCCGCCCGGTCAGCCAGGCGATCTCGACCCCCAAAGGTCTCAACCACTGACTGAAGTTGTTCAGATGCTGCTCCGCCAGCAGCTCGGTCGGTGCCATCAGGGCCACCTGGCTGCCGGCGCCGATCGCCTGCAGTGCCGCCAAGGCGCTGACCACGGTTTTACCCGAACCCACATCCCCCTGCACCAGCCGCTGCATCGGCCTGGCCTTCGCCAGATCATCTTCTATCTCAGCCACCACCCGATGCTGAGCTTCGGTCAGACTGAAGGGCAAAGCCTCGAGCAGCTCCTGCTTGAGTCGATTCTGCTTGGCATAGGCGGTACTTGTGATGCGCTGGTGTTCTGCCCGAACACTCAGCAGACTGATCTGATGAGCCAGCAGCTCTTCGAAAGCAAGCCGTTGCTGTGCTGGATGCTCACCGGAAAGCAATCGCTGTTGATCCACATCCGGTGGCGGACGATGCAGAAAACAGACCGCCTGCAGAAGACCGGAGAGTTGAAAACGCTGTAACAGACTCTCAGGCAGCAACTCTTGCAGGGCAGCGGGTGATCGATCCAGCAACTCAAGGGTCTGACCGATCAGCCCTCTCAAGGTCAATTGATGCACACCCTCGGTCGTCGGATAGACCGGGGTCAAGGTATCTTCAACCAGCAGTGGTTCATCGGCTGAGAGTCGCTGATACTCCGGATGCACCATCTCAAGGCTGTTGGGCCCGCTGCGTACCTCACCAAAACAGCGTAACCTTACCCCTCGGCTGAGATTCTGACGCTGAGCATTGCTGAAGTAGAAAAAACGCAGAAACAGACTGCCGGTACCATCGGAGAGATGGACCATCAGAGAACGACGCCGGCCGAACTTGATCTCGGCCAGATCCACCTCCCCTTCGATAACCACCTGATCGCCCCGCCGCAATCCGCCAATCGGGTGCACCCGGGTTCTGTCCTGATAGCGCAACGGCAGATGGAAGAGTACATCCTGCAGGGTGGTAATACCCAGTTTCGCAAGCTTTTCGGCGCTCCTTGCCCCAACCCCTTTCAACAGGGTGACAGATTGGTCTGCCAGACTTTTAAGTTCAATATCCTTTTTCAATGTCACTCGCTTTCATATGATTTGAAGGTAAACTGTTGGCGTCTTCTTATGGACTCATCGATGCACTCGGAGATCCATGTTGAGACAACATTTTCAAATTGTGAACCCGGAGTAAAGTGGAAATGGTGGCACAGGAAACATTCAGTGTTCAAACCCGTGGCAGAGAGACTCTCAACATTACCCATCAGATCACCTCACTGGTGGATCAATCCGGCATCCAAACCGGCCTCTGCCAACTCTTTCTGCGCCACACCAGTGCCTCGCTGATCCTTTGTGAAAATGCCGATCCTGATGTCCGCTCCGACTTGGAGCGCTACCTCTCCAGACTGGTCAAGGATGGTGACCCGATCTTTCAGCACACCATGGAAGGCCCGGACGATATGTCGGCCCATATCCGCACAATCCTCACCCACAGCGATCTCAGCCTGCCGATCAGCAACGGACGATTGGCATTGGGCACCTGGCAGGGAGTCTACCTGTGGGAACACAGAACCCACCCTCACAATCGTCAAGTGATGGCAACTTTGTTTGGAGAATAAGGGGACGCGAGAAACAACAGGAATGCTACTCCGGATAAACTGCTTCCAGAGCCAATTCAATAACACTCACTTATCGAGTTTGACCTTTCCGCCAAACAGCCGGCCAACCAGACTGTGTTTGGTTTTTGCCATCCACTCCTCCCGCTCACTTAACAGCATCTTGGAGAGATTGACCAGGGACTGAAGTGTTTTGGTGCTGGCGATCTGCATCCTGATCTCAGTCTGCTCGGTGGCGCTGCTCCAGGGGCCACCATTGTGCTTGCGGATAAAGCCAACCACCTGCTGGTGCAGCGCATTGCGCAAATTGGCCACCAGATCCTCTTCCGCCTTCTTCGGGTCCCTGCCGACCAATTCGTGGACATGTTTTTTGGCCTGCTTGGGAGTCACCAGTTTCAGAGTGACACAATCATTCATCAGCAGATGCTCCATCTCAGAACGCCGGTCCTTGAGACGCTCACCCATCGATTTCGCTTCCGGCACATAACCGGTGGCTTTTTTGTTCTGCTGATGGGCAGTAACCGGCTCGGCCGGCTCCTGTTGCTGGGCAACCACCTCTTCTGCCGATGCCTCCTGAACTGCATCAGGCCGGCCCGGTTCGACGGGTTCAGTCAACTGACCGACCTCCTGTTCCAGCCACTTCGACTTTTCGTTCAGTGCCTCATGAAAATCAGCAACCGAACTTTCGGGATTCAGCATACCCATGGTCGCCTCTTCCAGAATCTGCACATAGTAGCCCATGATGCTGGGATCGGTGATACCGTGGGATTGGCAGATGACAAAGGCACGTCCT
>JAHRHW010000226.1 GCA_019100305.1 Candidatus Thiodiazotropha taylori
ATCAGTCGCCAGAAAGCCTTCACTGCCGTCAATTTCAATGCCGCCACCTCGGCTTTGAAGAGCCGGGCTAATACACCGATCGGACGCCTCGACGGGCTGGTGATGTCCGCTGGTGGGTTGCCGGTTCAGGCAGGTGGCCAACTGCTCGGTGGGGTAGGGGTGAGTGGTGCTCCATCCGGTGAAACCGATGAGGCTTGTGCCCAGGCGGGAATCGATCAGGTGATCGATGATCTGGAAATGGAGATGTGAATCGTCCTAGGGCCTGTTAACTCGAATCCAATTGGCCATGTTAACCAAGTTTCGGCATGATCGGACGACTCTGCTGGTGGTGGACATGATCTTCCGCCACCGGTAGAGGCTGGCCCCGCAGAAATGTGTCTGCGGCGCGATAGGGGTCTGTCTCACTGGTACAGATCACCTTCACCTGCTCCTGTTGCAGGCGCCTGATAAATCCCTGGCCCGCACTGGCGGTCAGCAGGATGTCAGAGTCAAAAAGTGGGTGCCGCAAGCCCTTGAACTCATGCATGGACATCTCTTTCGGTAGATCAAGCCTGTCGAGTTCAACCAGTTCTCCCTGTTCATTTCTGCCCAGGATCAGAAAGCGGCGGCACTTCCCCGCATGGGGTGTGATGGTACGGAAGTTCTGACTGGTTACAGCAATTGTTATCATCTTAATCGGGCGAGTTTTCAGTTTTGCGCAATCTATTCCGCTGAGGCGCGCTTGAAATGGGGAGTGGTTGAATCATGCTCAATCAGCAGCGATTTGGCCCACTTCTCCATCAGGGCATTGGCGACCGGCATAGGAGATTCAAGGAAAGAGATGATGATCTGGTCCTTCATCTCACAGACGCCGATCGACCTGGGTCTGCAGGCCAGTTGTTCCGGAGTCTGCAGGGTCAAACCGAAACAGAACACTAAATTGTAAGCGGCTACGATACCATCCGCCAGCTGCCCCTCAGGGAGCTCAGATGTGTGCTTCCTGTGATCGAAGGTAGCGATGAATTCTGCGGCCTTATGGGCCGATATTTCTGCTTCAAAGTAGGCGATAATCTCTTCAATCCTATTGAAACGACACTCATCAGAATCGATCTGGAGTGAAAATACCGGAAGTTCGATTTCCTTGACGACTTGTTGCAAGTGACATCTCCATGCACCATCGCTTTGTGATGGCAGGCAGAACAGTTGATTGTCCTGGAAATGTACTGACAGGGCCGGTCTAAAGCATTGAAAATGATCAATCCTCAGCGATGCGATGCAGATTGGGGGTGTCCAGCAGGAATTGATTCGGTGCCGTTTCGATCAGCAGGCTCTGACGCTTGAACTCCGCGATGGTGCGACTGGCCGTCTCGGTAGTGATTCCCAGCATGGCTCCCATGTCCTCTCTGGCGAACAGACTGCACTGACTCTCATGGGTGTCTTTCACCAATCTCAACAGGAGTCGCGCGACTCGCTGTTTCGCCGATCCGGTGGAGAGCTCAGTCAGCCAGGCATCCGCCTCCTTGAGTGCCCGCTGCCAACGGTTGAGCAGCTCCAGGTGGAGTGCCGGGTTCTCTTTACTGAGATTATCCACCACCCGTACCGGCAGGGCGCAGACCTCTGTCTCCTGCAGTACAACCGCATCGTGTTGATAGGCTTCGCCCAGGATGCACTCCAGACCGGTGATATCGGTGCTGCGGATCAGGCGGACGATCCGCTGACTGCCATCCGGCAGGTACTGAACAAGCTTGAGTATGCCGGAGCGAACGGTGTACATACGATCGCCTTTGTCGCCGGAATGATAGAGTGTGGATCCAACCGGAAGGGTGTACTGATCAATCGGGTCGTGCAGTTTTTCGAAATCCTCCTCTTTGAGGTCGGCGAACAGAACCGACTCACGCAGTGAGCATTTCAAGCAGTCCGCAACCCCATCCCTGGCTTCCTTGAAGGATACGATCTTAACCATAATTTCTTTACCACATAAAATTAACGGCCATCAGGCAACTGTTAACACCATCAACTGCGCGCTTATGATAATCGGTAGTTGACGTTAATTCGGTACCCTTTATCCGCCGGATGTCACCAGTAGAACCGGTAACTTGTTTATTGTCAGTACCTAAACAGTCATCAAGCAGTTGGTTATAGTTCCCCGGTTGGTCAAGCCTGTGGCGATGTGCAATCCGGGTTGGGAATTTTATTCCCGGCCCTGTAAACTGGTTTTTTCCAAAGCAACATAAAACACAGCTGCACAGTCAACCATACCAGAACCGGCATTCAAAGGCAGTGAATTTTTATCTGACTGTGGAACCGGTTTGGGCTGAGGTGTATGGTTGAATCTGTATGCCAGCTGTTTTTCAAAGCAAAAGCCGGAGTGAATTCAGGGATAAAAAAACATGCGCTTAACTGGGAAAGTGGGGTTGAAGCATTGTAGCCGTAGGGTGGTTCGGGCATTCGTGCTGTCCGCAGCGGAATCCGCTGTTGCTTTGGATGACCCGCGGAGGCTTTGGCCATGAGTCATCAACAACAGGGTAGTGCGGCGCAACATATTCTGGTCGTGGATGATCAGCAGGCCAATCTGGACAGTCTGCAGCTGATCCTAAAGTTCAATTATCAGGTCTCTCTTGCCGCCACTGGGCAGGCTTGTCTGGATCAGCTGGCGGTTGCAACGCCGGATCTGATACTGCTGGATGTGGATATGCCGATGATGGATGGCCTGACCGTTTGCCGTATCATCAAAGCCAATCCTGCCACATCGGACATACCGGTGATATTTGTCTCTGCCCTGTCAAGATTGAGTGAACGGCTGGCCGGCTATCGAGCCGGTGCGGATGATTATGTCGCCAAACCCTACGATGCGGAAGAGTTACTGCTCAAGATCCGGGTGGCATTGAACAATCAGCATGATCTGCAGAATGCCAAACACCGCTCCGTTTTGATTCGGGAAGAGATGGAGGAGTCTCTGGCGCTGTCCACTGAATTGGCAGAGATAGCCAAGTTTATCGGCCGTTCATTGGAGTGCGATGACATTCGTTCCCTGGGCGAACAGATGCTGGTGACTTTGGAGCGTTTCGGTCTGCGGGTGATCGTACGCATGATTCCCAGTGGCCACTATTTTTCCCATGCCGGCGAGGTCGGTGTGCTGGATCAGGAGATGATGGAGAGTATGTATGAGAAGGGGCGGATTATCGACTTCGGTCATCGTACCTTGATCAATACGGAATCTGTCTCTCTGCTGGTGCGCAATATGCCAATCCATGATGATGATCGCTATCATCGCTGGAAAGAGAATATCAATCTGATGGTTGAAGTGGTCAATCAGCGCATCTCCGACGTACAACGCTTATTGGATAAACAGGGCGAGCGAGAACGCCTGGAGCCTTTGATCAACGGCCTTCAGCAACTGATTGAAACCGTTCAGGAGAGTGGTTATGAGGTGGTCAAGGAGGAGGCCGCTGTTACAGTCAGTCGCCTGCTAATGGCCTGGGAATCGAATCAGACGATTTAACAACATTGTCTGGAATGGTGATTATAGAATGAGAGCGTTTTGGGCGCTTTGCAAGCCTTAGACGGTACAACGATATAAGCCTCCAGCTCTGCCGGAGGCTTACTCGCTGATACCTTTGTTAACCGACCTTCGGCAGGTTGGCGAGGGACTCCTGGATCGCCTCATCCGGATAGTCATAATCCTCCAGCTCACCTTTGAAATAGCGATCGTATGAGCTCATGTCGAAGTGGCCATGACCGGAGAGATTGAACAGCAGGGTTTTCGACTCGCCGGTCTCAGCACAGCGTTTGGCTTCCCGGATGGTCGCCGCCACCCCGTGGCATGATTCAGGTGCCGGAATAATGCCCTGGGTTTTGGCAAACAGCACGCCCGCTTCGAAAGTCTCCAGCTGGGGAATTGCCACTGCACTCAACATCCCCTCGTTGTAGAGCTGACTGACCAGTGCCGATTCGCCATGATAACGCAAGCCACCGGCGTGGATTCCAGGTGGCATGAAATCGTGACCAAGGGTATACATTTTGGTCAGCGGGGTAAGACCTTCGGTATCTCCGAAATCATAGGCATAGACACCTTTTGTCAGAGTTGGACAGGAGGTCGGTTCGACTGCAACCAGCTCAACCTCTTTGCCGCTCGCCTTATCGGCAAAAAATGGGAATGCCACGCCGGCGAAGTTGGAGCCGCCACCACAGGGGGCAAAGATCATGTCAGGGTATTCGCCGATCATTTCGAACTGCTTTTTAGCCTCTTCACCAATGATGGTCTGATGCAGGATGACATGATTGAGTACCGATCCCAATGCGTAATTGGTGTCGGAACGGCCTGCCGCCTCTTCCACCGCCTCTGAGATGGCGATACCCAGAGAGCCTGCAGAGTCCGGATGCTTCTCCAGAATATGCCTTCCCGACTGAGTCATATCGGTTGGGCTGGCAAACACCTCGGCGCCCCAGGTCTGCATCATCGAGCGGCGGTAGGGTTTCTGGCCGTAGCTGACCTTCACCATAAAGACCCTGACATCAAGGCCGAACATCTGACCGGCCAGAGCGATCGAACAGCCCCACTGACCGGCGCCGGTTTCGGTGGTCAGGCGCTTGATGCCCTGTTGTTTGTTGTAAAACGCTTGAGCGACCGCAGTGTTTGGCTTGTGTGAGCCGGCGGGGCTGACGGCTTCGTTCTTGAAATAGATCTTCGCTGGAGTATTCAGAGCCTGCTCCAGTCGTTCGGCACGATAGAGTGGTGATGGGCGCCAGAGTGTGAGTACTTCCCTTACCTCCTCCGGTATTGGAATCCAACGCTCTGTGCTGACTTCCTGTTCGATGATGGCATCTGGAAAAATTGCGCTCAGTGCATCCGGTGACACTGGACTGCCATCGGGAGCAAGGATCGCAGCCGGTGGATTGGGCATGTCGGCCACAACGTTGTACCAATGGGTCGGCATTTCTGCTTCTTTGAGCAGAATCTTGGTTTTCATGGTGTTATCTCTCCAGATGAATGGCCAACCGGGTAGCCATCTAAGAAGGCGGCCACGTCTCAATCGCATCGCTGCAGTAGATAAATGGCGTGCCAATTCGTCAATCAATCGCTAAGCTAGGGCCTGTTAACCCTTAAGCTATCTGTCACCTTTGAGCCTGCTTGATGCAAACAGCCTGACCTATTATGGTGCAGAGCAAAACCTGGCTCAATTACTTTTCTTGATATAGATCATTAGGAAACTCGATGCCGTTAATTACCCTGCGCAATCTCCACCTCAGCTTTGGCGATGCCCCTTTGCTGGATGGTATCGAGCTGAGCATCGAGAAGGGTGAACGTATCGCCTTGCTGGGTCGAAACGGTATGGGCAAATCGACCCTGATGAAAGTGATCATGGGTAGCCAACCGGCAGATGATGGGGAGCGGGTGGTCAGTAATGGTGTCAGTGTCGCAAGACTGATTCAGGAGGTGCCGCAGGATGTCGAAGGCACGGTCTTTGATCTGGTGGCAGACGGTATTGGCAATCTGGCTGAAAAACTGAAGACCTATCATCGCATCAGTCATCGTCTGGCGGAAGGGGATCAGTCGCTGCTCGACAGCTTGGCGAAAGCCCAACACGATCTTGAGGCTGCTGGTGGCTGGCAACTGGAACAACGGGTTGAAACCACGATCTCCCGAACCGGCCTGGATGCGGATGCACAGTTCAGTGAACTCTCGGGTGGTATGAAGCGTCGGGTACTGCTGGCACAAGCGCTGGTGGCCGAGCCCGATCTGCTGTTACTCGACGAACCGACCAATCATCTCGATATCGAGGCGATTGACTGGATGGAGAATCTGTTGTTGGGATTCTCCGGTGCGGTGCTGTTCGTAACCCATGATCGGGCCTTTCTGCGTCGACTGGCAAGCCGGATCCTGGAACTCGATCGGGGTGAATTGACCGACTGGCCCGATGACTACGACAACTTTCTACGCCGCAAGGAGGAGATGCTGAATGCCGAGGCGCTGGCCAATGCCCGTTTCGATAAAAAGCTGGCGCAGGAGGAGATCTGGATACGTCAGGGCATCAAGGCAAGGCGTACACGTAATGAGGGACGAGTGAGACAGCTCAAATCGATGCGAGATGAGCGAAGTAAACGTCGCAGCAGCATGGGTCAGGTGAAGATGCAGCTGCAGTCCGCCGAGAGATCAGGAAAATTGGTGGTTGAGGTCGATGATGTCAACTATTCCTGGGATGGAAAACCGATCATCCGGGGACTCTCCACCACCATCATGCGTGGTGACCGGGTCGGTATTATCGGACCCAACGGTTCGGGTAAGACGACACTGCTGAATCTGTTGCTTGGCCAACTGCAACCGGAGCAGGGTCAGGTGAAACTTGGTACCCAGATTCAGGTTGCCTATTTCGATCAACTACGTAGTCAGTTAAACGAATCCCTGTCGGTGCAGGAGAATGTGGGTGGCGGCAGTGATAAAGTGGAGATCGATGGCAAAAGCAAGCATATCATCTCCTATCTGCAGGATTTTCTCTTCACCCCCGAACGTGCAAGAGCACCGGTGGATGCCCTCTCCGGTGGAGAGCGAAACCGTCTTCTGCTGGCCAAGCTGTTTACCAAACCGGCCAATGTTCTGGTGCTTGATGAACCGACCAATGATCTGGATATCGAAACCCTGGAACTGCTTGAAGAGTTGTTGGTGAGTTATCAGGGTACGCTGCTGCTGGTCAGTCATGACCGGGAGTTTCTTGACCACTCTGTGACCAGCTGTCTGATTTTCGAAGGGGAGGGTAGAGTCGCCGAATCTGTTGGTGGCTACAGTGATTGGGAGCAAAAACAGAAGCAGACTAGAATCAGTAGTGACCATGCCGCTCAGGAAAAGATCAAGTCTCAACGGCAGAAGCCGAAAAACAGAACAACAAAGTTGAGTTATAAAGATCAGCGGGAACTGGATCAATTGCCGCAACAGATTGAACAGCTGGAGCAGACCCTCAGCGGCTTGCAGCAGCAGCTGAGCAATCCGGATCTCTATCAGACTGGCGAAGGAGAGCAGGTCGTTGAACTGCAGCAGCAGATGACAGAGGTGGAACATGACCTGGAGCAGGCCTATGCGCGTTGGGAAGAACTTGAGACATTCAAAGCTGGTGGTTGACGGTTACCGTTTTTTTTCGACCGGTGTGGTGTTCAGGTCAATCCTGATGCTGTTGTTGTGGTCGATGTTGACGACGGCTTGGGCAGGTGGCAGCTGTGTGGTCGCCAAACGCCAAGGGGACTCCCTGGCGATTGAGTGGCAGGCATCGTTTTCCGACAGTGCATCGTCGGCCATGGAGAAGGCGAAAAAACGGCTGCTCGATCAGGGCT
>JAHRHW010000023.1 GCA_019100305.1 Candidatus Thiodiazotropha taylori
CGCCAATCGTGCACTGCTCTGGCCACTTCGGCAGCGAAACCGTTGTTGCGCACACCCAGTTCGTCATTGGCGAAAGAGAGGGCATGGTAGACTGTGGTAATACCGGCGGACGCATTGCGTTTATCCGCTTGGGCGCAAGCGAAATCCAATGGAAAATGGACATTGGGCCTGGGCTCAACCTCCTTCTCCAGGGCATCGCAATGCAGGTCGATCATTCCGGGCATCAGCAACTCCCCCTGCAGATCGATTTCCATTGCATCACCACAGGAGAGGGGATTGATCCCGGTAATCACGCCCTCCTCCATCAACAGAGAAGCATCGTCGAGTACCTCATCAGCAAGTACGATGCGGGCGTGGGTCAGATAGGTCTTCATCAGGCGATATCCTCAAGTTGTGTTTGCCCATTCAACGGTGGTTCGAGTTCCACCACACGATCGGCGATACGTTTGACCAGCTCAGGCTGGTGGAAGATGGCAAGCATGGCGACTCCCTCTTTTTTCAACTCCTCAATCTGTCTTATCACCCGTTCGCAGGTGATGGGATCAAGACTGGCGGTTGGCTCATCGAGCAGCAGCAAGCGTGGCCTGGCCACCAGCCCACGGGCCAGGTTGACCCGCTGCTTCTCTCCACCTGAAAATGTGGCAGGAGAGATGCTCCACAAACGACGCGGCAGGTTCATGGCTGCCAACATATCCCGAGCCACGGCCAGCGCCTCTTCAACAGGACGCCCCCGTTGAATCAATGGCTGGGCCACCACCAGTTCGGTGGGTTGACGGGGTAGAAAGTGAAGAAACTGGGTAACAAAACCAATTTCGTTACGTCTTAGTGTCAGGATTAGGTGTTCATCCGCCTGAACCAGATCAACCTGTTCCCCTGACTGCATGGTGTAAAAAAGCTGTCCTGAGGTCGCCAGATAGGTGCGGTATATACCCTTTAAGATGCTCGATTTCCCTGCTCCCGTTGGACCGACCAGAGCGGTAAGACTGGCGCTGTAAACCTGCAGACTCACATCCTTGGCGGAGGGGATCACCGTCCCCTGTTCATGCAGGGAAAACGCTTTGCTGTAACCTTCAACAGACAGAACCAACTGCTGCTTCATTGATCGATTCCTTACAGGGCTGAGGCAACAAGACGTTGCGTATAGGCGTGTTGTGGATCTTCGAGGATCTGGTCTGTGAGTCCACTTTCGATGACACGCCCGTACTTCATCACCAGGGTTCGGTCCGCCAGCAGACGAATCACCCCCAGATCATGGGTCACCACAATCATCGAGGTACGGGACTGCTGCTGGATCTCCAGAATCAGATCGAGGATTGCTGCCTGAACCGAGAGATCCAGACCGGTGGTGACCTCATCGAGAAACAGCAGTGGCGGATTGGTGGCCAGAGCCTTGGCGATCTGAACCCGCTGCTGCATACCACCCGAAAAGTTACGCGGCATCTCGTCCATCCGTTCTGCCAACACCTCGGTACGGGAGAGCAGACTGATCGCCCGTTGACGGATCTTTGCATAGTTGTCCACGTTGGACATGAGCAGACGTTCGGCGATATTGCCACCTGCCGAGATGTCAAAATTCAATCCCAGATGAGGATTTTGGTAGACCATGCCAAAACGTTGATTGGCCAAACGCCGCTGCTGTGCCTTATTGAGATCGAACAGCTGGTAAGCCTCTCCCTGGTCGAAAAACTCTGCACTGCCTGCACTCGGCGGTTCATCGAAATAGAGACATTTCACAGCGGTGGACTTACCTGATCCCGATTCACCCATAATGCCGAGAATCTCTCCCTGATAGAGACTGAACGAGACATCATGAGCAGCCACCACACTGCCACACCTGGGGCAGAGATTCGTCTCGAATCGGGGGCCGGTCAGCTCATAGCATGCCGGACAACCTTGCCCATATCGCTTTGAGAGCCCACGAACACTGAGCACCTCATCCATTGGCCACCTCCACGGCTTGATCCACCCCTTGCTGCTGCTCTAGCTGCTGATTGCACCAATCAGAATCCGAGCAGCGGTAAACCTGTTCGCCCGTGGCGGAGTCCACATACTCGTCCAGAAAGCTGCTGTTGCAACCACAGCGCACGCAGCTTCTGCGCTGCCCCTGCTCGTCACTGAAATCCTCCACCCGGAACGGCACATCCTCAAAAGCCAGTGGCTCGGCCTGGGTATAGGGTGGTACCGCGTAGATCTTTTTCTCGCGACCGGCTCCCAGCAGAATCAAAGCAGGCGAATGATGCAATTTGGGCACATCCCATCGGGGAATGGGTGAAGGGTCGATCACATAGTGGCCATTGATGCGGGTTGGGTAGCGATGGGATATGGTGATCTCACTGAACTTGACGATATCTTCATACAGTTTGACCAACAGCCGGGAGTAGTCAGCTTCACCATGCAGCAGTTTGCGCCGGTCTTCAGAGGCCTCCACAACCACCAGAGCATCCGGATAAGGAACCTGCAGAACCAGCAGTTGATCCTCTCGCAGAGGTTTTTCAGGGATCCGGTGACGTGACTGGATCAGATCCGCCTGTTCGGTTCTGATTGTTGTATGGATACCTGGACAGGTCATCTCAATGAAACTGCGCAGATTGACTGCGTTCACCGAGTCATCGGAACCCTGGTCGATTACCTTCAAGGTCTCGCCCCGTCCGATCAGCGCCAGGGTAAGCTGCAGACCACCCGTACCGAAACCTCGGCCCATCGGCATCTCACGGCTTGAGTATGGTACCTGATAACCGGGGATTGCCACGGCCTTAAGGGTTGCACGCCGCACCTCCTTTTTGGCGTACTCATCAAGAAAACCAAAGTGCTCCTCATTCATGATTTCTGATCCTCAGCGGCATGTTTATTTTGCGTGGCACGCAGCCGATCCATGTCCGATTGAAAAGTCACGTAATGGGGCATTTTGTAGTGAGTGCAGAATCCCATCGAGTCGATGCCGTCAATGTGCAGTAACACGAACTCGGGGTCCTCTGAGGGATTGGATGGCGTGCCCTGCATTCCCTTTTGCAGGGAACGATCCAGAATCGCCATGCTGATCGCTTTTACTTCGTTGTGACCAAAGCAGGCACCATAGCCGAGTGTGAAACTTGGCTTGCCCCCCAGCTCATCACTCTCATACATGGCCACCACTTCACATTCGGTGATCTCCACCTCACCAATCTCCATCGGCTTTCCGCTGATCGGATGTGGCAGCATCACCGGCACGAAACCCACCCGCAATTCGGCCACGGTTGGATGGACATCCCCATAGCCGCGCATATTCGAATAGGCCAGTGCCAGCAGCGAGCCTTGCTCACTGCGCGTCATGGTCGCCAGAGCGGCGGACCGGGGTACCGGAAAGATCAGCGGCTCCCGGGTGATATCGAAGGGTTGATCCTGTTGTGGTTGTTGTGGAGTTTCTGCTAGCAATCCCTGCTGACGAAGTCCGTCAAGAACCTTGGGAAAGCTATCTGGAATTTGTGCCACATCGAGTCCTTCAAACCAGCTTCTTGAAATCGCCATGAAGGCTTCCGCTGATTCATCGAGCAACTCCATGCGCATCAGCCGCAGATGGTAATCCGTGGTGGCACCCAGCATCTGCCCCCCTGGAATATCCTTGAAAGCGGATGAGATGCGTCGGGTAATCCGCATGCGACTGGTATCCAGTGCCTCGGTCTCAGCAAGACGTGGCATGGTGGATCGGTACGCCCTCAATGCAAAGGCTGACTCCAGGGTGTCTCCCTGAGCCTGTTTAATGGCCAGGGATGCCAGCTTTGGATGGTATACACCTCCCTCTGATATCACCCGGCTGTGCAACAGTCGCAGCTGGTTCTCTATCGTAGATGTATCCAGCGGCAGACTATTCACTCCCTGACGGCTACGCAGATACTCATACGCCAGCTTGCTGCCCTCGATGGCCTGAGCACCACCCTTGATCGCCACATATGTCATCAGTGCACCTCCACACGGGTGGTACGGGGCAGTGCCATCAACTGTTGCTGATCGAGCAGAATCAGATCAACCCCCATAGGAAAGCCACAGACCCAGCTCTCGCGTTTGACCAGCCAATCGGGATCGAGGCCCTGGATGTTGCAGTTCCGATTCTGCTTGATACCGGGTCCAGTCAAATCGAGCTGCAGATCACCCGCTTGCAGTGTCTCCACATGAACCAGCAATGTGGCCGATTGCTCTGGACTGGCCAATGTTCCAAGCCTGGGTTGAAAGTCAGGCACACCAATACCCGAACAGAGCAGATAGTCCGCCTCTTCCGGTAGTGTTTGAATGGCTTGCAACAGGGCGATGTCTGTCGTCTCAAGCAGGTCACTCGTGTCACAGAAACGCACAGAACTATCAAGTAGTGCAGCCAATACTGCCAGCAAGGAATTCGATATTGTGTTCAAACCCTTTATTGAGTGCACACTGCCGGGTCGGGACATGGCTTCCAGCAGTAGACGATAGTTCTGCTGCTGGATGTGCGGTTGCCAGATGGGTGCCACTTCAAGCATCCTCACCTCCAACATCCTCAAGTAAAGAAAAATCCACTTTGGTGCGTGCCAGCATTGCCTTACGCTCCAGGTTGATCTGCTCACGTCTGGCACTGCCCTCATGCAATAGTGCCTCGACCTTTTGCCAGCCGGGGAGTCGCCCAGCCAGCACCGCATCACAGAGTGCCAGCTGTTCAGCGCGCTCCATCCGGTCATCCATTACCAGCGCACCACCTTCAGCACGATCACCAGACTCGGTGGTGACAGTGACCGTACAACTCGCCAGGGGAAATTCACCAAGATAAAATGATTCGTTGAATGCACTCTCTTTCATCTTCATCATGCCAAGACCGACCTGAGGCAAGCTAGTGGGCTGGACATTCCAGTCTGCAGGAAAGCCTTTAACCAGCTCCGTCAAGCACTCCTCGGGTAGTGCCGTCAACGCACTAACCCACTCTTCTCTTGTCATTTCACTCATTCCTCAACTGGATGGACAGGTTGCTGTTCACAACGGTTTTCTTAGAAATAACGAACCTTTCAAAGGGTTTTGTTACGCATCTTCTGTGAGAAATATTCAAGTAGCAGGACTGTGATAAAAATCGCCAACAGGATCGTGGTAACGTGACCGTAGTCGAACAGATCCCAGCGGCCCTTTAACTCCATGCCGATACCACCGGCACCAACGATTCCCAATACCGTGGCAGTACGGATATTGCGCTCGAAGATGTACTGCACATAAGCGATCCAAGCGGGGAAAACGTGGGGGAATACTGCATAACGCAGAACCTTCAGTGAACTGGCACCGGAAGCCTTGAGTGCCAACTGAGGCCCTGGAGGAGCATTCTCGATCTCGTCAGCGAAAAATTTACCCAGTACACCACTGGTGTGAATCGCCAGGGCCAACACGCCGGCGATCGGACCGAAGCCATACATCAGCACCAGAAACAGAGCGATAATCAACTCCGGCATGGCCCGGTGCAGACTCAACCAGCTACGAGCGATACTGTAGACAATTCGGTGAGGCGTGTAGTTACGGCTGGAGAGGATGCCCAGGGGCAAGGAGATCATGATTGAGATAAAGGTTCCCCAGAAACCCATCTCGATGGTCTCCCACATCTTCCAGGACACCTTCACCAGATAACCGACGGGTTCTACTAGAAACTCTGTGGTTTCCACTTCCCAGCTATCTGTCAGGGCGTCATAATCCCGATCCTCAGCTACCTCTATGTAGGCAAAAAGGGGCAGATTGTCCCGATCGAATTCATCCAGTCTGTTAACCGGTGTGCGTTGCGAGATGACCAAAGGAAAGGCTTGACTGCCAAAACGGATGGCGCCATCCAGCACCGGTGATTCACCAATTCCCACAGCCGAAAGCAGTGCCTGCGAGGTCTGCATAAATGCCTTGTCCATCTCGGTGTTATGAGCCGATATGGAGAGCAGTGCAAAGACCACGAAAGCAATCAAAAGGTTGCGTGGTGTGATACTCCGGTGCAGCTGCCACTGCTGCCAGCTTGTGTGAACGGTCTCCGTGTTCATGCTGCCTCCTGGGCAACTTCAGCAACTGGCTTTGCCAGCTCGTAAAGTTCTGACTGGGTTGCTTCATCCAGTTCCGATGGATGACCATCGAAGAACACCTTACCCTTGCGCAAGGCAACGATACGGTCGGCGAATTCAAGTGCGTACTCAAGCTGATGCAAGGTACAGATGACGGTGGCAGCGTGGTTTCTGGCGGCGCTTTTCAAACTCTCCAGAACACTCCGGCTCATTGCCGGATCCAGGCTTGCCACAGGTTCATCAGCCAATACCACTTCAGGTTTGGAGATGAAGGCACGGGCGATTGCCACGCGCTGTTGCTGGCCACCCGAAAGTTCCGATGCGCGTCGGTAGAGATGCTTCTCCTCCATCCCGACCTCGTGAAGCAGTTGGCAGGCATTGAGCTGATCATCAAGGGGAAACCACTTCAGCAGACTGCGCCAGAATCCCGTACCCGGCAACAGACCGGAGAGCACGTTGTGCAGTACAGACAACCTGGGTACCAGGTGTAGCTGCTGGTGGATCATGCCGACCCGCCGCTGGATACTGGAGCGGGTTCGCTTGGTGAGGATCTCTCCGCCGATTACAAGATTGCCGCTGCTGGGAACCACCACACCGTTGACCATATTCATCAGAGTGCTCTTACCGGCGCCTGAGGGCCCGAGCAGCACGCAGAACTCGCCTTTCTTGACATGCAGGGAGACATCATCAACCGCCCGTGTGCCGTCGTCGTAGACACGACTGACAGATTCGAATTTCAACATAGCGACACCTCGAAAAAGCAGTGATGGGGACGGTGGTACCGTCCCCTAGCTGCGGCCAGTTGGCCGCATACATACCAGACGCTTATCGCTGACCGGCTTTATCGATCATCTCGGCTTTGACCTGCTTGGTCACAGCTGCCAGTTTCTCCAGTGCCTCGAAGATTTTCTGCTCTTCGAACTGGGTGTCATAACGATCCACCTTCTTACCGCCATAGCCACGGATCTTGTCCGCTGCAATTTTGGTGTGAATCTCACTGAAGGCTGTGCGCAGCTTCGCTTTCAGGTCATCAGAGATACCCTTGTTCATGGCCAGGGGTGGATTTGGGATCGGCTGGGATTTAACCAGCGGTTTGAATTTGGCAGGATCAATAGCGCCCTTCTTCACCGCCTTGCCGAATGAGTTGTATGAGGCAGCCGCCGCGTCAACCTTTCCCTCTGCCAATGCAGCCAGGGAAGCAGAGTGGGAGCCCGCTATGATCACTTTGCTCAGATCTTTCACCGGGTCGATTTCACCAGCAATCAGCATCGCCACTGGAAAATTAAAAGAAGAAGTGGAGTTGGGGCTGCCGAAGGCTACACCTTTACCCTTCAGATCGGAAATGGTGTCGATACCGCTGTCTTTGGCGACAAAGATACCCGAGTAGTAAGATGCGTCACCTTTCTTCACATCCACTGCCAGCAAATCAACACCACACTTCTCGTTGGCCTGCCCATAAGTCACTGCGCCATACCAGGCGATATCCGCCTGATCATTGCACATACCTTCGACTACCGCTGCATAACTCTCGCCGGCAGACAGTTTGAAATGAATCCCGTAGTGCTTGGTGATGCCATTGAACACGGGGGCATAGTCCTGGGTGATATCATTGGTACCGGTATCCGCCGGAATCATCAATACACGCAGCGGATTGTCTTTACTACCATCCGGCAGCTTGGCTGCAAACACAGGAGTGGATAAAATGACTGCGGCGATGCCCGCAGCTAACAGTTTCTTCAGTTTCATTACTTTTCCTCGACAGTTGGGTAATGTTGCTAGGGATTAACAGAGAGTTGTGTGGCATCGCCTCTGAATCGCGTTACCACATATTCCACCGGTCTCTTGTTGTGGACCGCCAAATTGACGCTCTTAACCCGCAGTACCGGTAGATTGCGGGGCATGTTCAATAGAACTGCATCATCAGTTTCAGGAATAACAGCGCTGATCAGACTCTCACTTCGCATCACCTTGATATTGCTCTGCTGTTCGAGAAAGGCATGCAGTGAACCGCTGTTGTAGTCGGCCAGGACCTGGGGTACCTGTTGTAAAGGCAGAAAGTGGGAGATTACACAGAATGGCTTGTTGTCTACTTCACGCAGGGTTTCAAGAAAGATCACCTCCTCCCCTACTGGCACTTGCAAGCGCGAGGCCACACCACCCTTGGCCAGGATCACCTGTTTACGTAGCACTCTGCTCTGAGTTGTCTTGCCTTTGCTCTCCAGAGTGGCGGTAAAACGGGTGTCAGCATTGATGCAGTAGTCAATAGTCGGAGATAGAACGAACACACCAGATCCGTGCCGACGAATCACCAGCCCCTCATTGACCAGTTCATCTATCGCCCTTCTCAGGGTGTGGCGATTAACGTTGAATCGCAAAGCCAAGTCCCCTTCAGATGGAAGAGCATCACCGGCCTTGTATAGGTCCTGTATCTCTCTACGCAGTAGATCGCTGATTTGCCGATAGAGAGGAAGGCCGCCACTCCCTCTGCGCACCATCTGTACAGACATCTAGATATCTCCTCTTAGGTGGCGCTACCCTAACAGGCGAATATAACGTTCGATTGACGTGTGGATTGCAGTTCAATTACTAATATTTTGCTAATGCCTTTTCTACCCAGCCGCTGGGTCTGTCGCGTTTCCGACCGGGAGCAGAGATAAAGCTGTGATTTCCAATCTCTTATGGGATCTGAATAAACCCTGCCTGAAGAATGAAATTCCTGATTTAAGCATTTCTTAATTTAGCCGATACAGACAGATATCGGGGATGCACCAGGTATTCATTGAATCTGTGCTGTCCGGCAGTTTACTGCTCAAACGGATAATGACAGCAAAATTGATCACTTCAATTTTCTGCTGGATTGGTCACCACTCAATGCGAATCAAAGACGATCCGGGCATCACCAGATAATAAATCAATCCACCAATCGGGAGTCACAAATGAAACGTTTATTGGCTATTGCCTCTATTGCGGTGCTTTCCAGTATTTTAGCAATTACTAATTCTGCGTACGCCGGTGATTACAAAATCGGTGTGTTGGCAAAAAGAGGCGTTGCTAAAGCCATGAAGAAATGGGGTGACACCGCAGATTATATGACTGAAAAAGTTGCCGGAGACAAGTTCACGGTTGTACCGTTGGATTTCGATGAAGTTTTTCCTGCTATTGAAAACAAAGAGGTTGATTTCTTTCTGGTGAACTCCTCCATGTTCGTTACTGCCCAGGTCAAATATGGAGCCAAAGCTGTAGCTACAATGGTTAATTCCCGTCAAGGAGAGGCGTTGAAATCCTTTGGTGGCGTAATACTCACCTATGTAGATCGCGATGACATCAACAGTGCTGCTGATATCAAAGGCAAGAATTTCATGGCTGTAAAAGAGAGTTCTTTTGGCGGTTGGCAGATGGCTTATAAAGAGTTACTTGATCAAGGTGTGGACCCAACGAAGGATTTTGCCAGTCTGCAGTTTGGTGGCAAACACGACAATGTAGTTTTTGCTGTGCAAAACGGTGAAGTGGATGCCGGTACTGTGCGTACCGACACTTTGGAGCGTATGGCTTCTGCAGGTGATATCGATCTGTCTGAATTCAAGATCATCTCATCAAAAACACACTCAGGCTTCCCTTTTGTTGTCAGCACCGCACTCTACCCGGAGTGGCCATTCGCAAAAATTTCGGACACACCCGATGATGTGGCTAACCGGGCTGCTGAAGTGTTGATAGCTCTGAAAAGTGATGCCAAAGCCGCACAAAGCGCCAAAATCGTAGGCTGGACTGCACCACTTGACTATACGGAAGTAGAAGACCTGCAAAAGTTGCTAAAAGTGGGCGCTTATCAATAGTTTTGACTATTGATCCCTGTCGCAAATATGCCCCTGGCGATGCTCTGTGTCACAGGGGCGGGTAACGAGTGAAATCAAATGAAGACGACAAGCACAACGCAATACGCCAAAGGAAAGCTTTTTCAGCTCATGATCGGAGCAATCATTGTCGGTGTACTGCTACTCTCCGCTGTCTCAATCTATCTAACTGTTCACGGCTTTGATTCACTTAACAGGGAGGTGGGTAATAGTCTTCAAGTCGGACAAGATGAGATCAGCAAAACACTGGACCAGAACTTGGAACAGGTCTCCGCATCGGTAGCGGACACCGGCAATCAGACCAGCAAACTGCTCGCAGACTATTTAACCAAGAGCATGCAGGGTGAACTTGAGGCCACAAAAACAGTGATGAACGCTTCACTGATTGAAACGGCTGAGGCGATAGCCGACATGCTTGCAGCCGTATCCGCCGAGGCCATCCTCGGTAAGAAGTATTCTACCCTGGTTGACTATGTGAAAGTGGCCAACAAGAACCCGCGGGTCATCTATGCACTCTATATCCGTGCCGACGGCAAACGTCCGCTGACACGTTATGTAAATCGGAAAAATCCCTTAGTAAAAGGGCTTATTGGTAAAGGTGAAGGCCGCACTCCGATGGACAAACTGTTGTCTGCTTCTGCTGCCGATAGCAATATTCAAGAGATCACCCGCCCAGTTATTTTTGAAGGTAAAAAGCTGGCATCTGTCCGACTTGGTGTGACAGTTGAAGGGGTGAATCAGCGCATGAACGAGATGCAAACCAGGTTTCAAAACCTGATTGACGACAGTGGCACCAAGGTCACAAGTGCAATGAACAGGGTTGCTGAATCTATCACTAAGCAGCTACATAACAACTTTGCTTTAGTCAATGATCAGAGTGCAAGATCGAACCAGGCAGCCAAACAGACTATTGAATCGAGCGCGTCAAAACTGATTTGGGCACAAGTCGGTACCATGACAGTAATCGGCATCTTGATATTGACAGCACTGTGTGTCTTTTTTGTCATTCGTATCATTCATCCAATCAACGATTTGAAATCGACCATGCAGGATATTGCCGAAGGTGAAGGTGACCTGACTCAACGTCTGCCTGAAAAAGGTAGCGATGAAATTAACCAGGTGGCAAGCGCGTTCAATCTGTTCGTTAGCAAGATTCAGCATACTTTGATCCAGACCTGCGATTCGATGAATGAGCTGAATAGTGCCACTGCGACCCTATCCGGCCTTGCCCAGCAAAACAGCGAAAGTGTCAACATGCAGCGTCTTGAGACTCAACAAGTTGCTACAGCAATCACAGAGATGACAGCAACAGTGACTGAGATTGCTCAGAGTGCAGAGTCCGCCGCATCGGCCGCAAGGGAGGCAAGCGATGAAGCAATCGAAGGCAAGGAGGCGATGAACGATACGGTGAATGCAATCGACTCAATGGCTGCTGAAGTGACCAATGCCGCCGATGTGATCAATCGATTGGAAACCGACAGTGAGTCGATCGGATCGGTACTAGATGTAATCCGTGGCATAGCTGATCAAACGAATCTCTTGGCACTGAATGCGGCAATCGAGGCTGCAAGGGCCGGTGAGCAGGGACGAGGGTTTGCCGTTGTAGCTGACGAGGTCCGCACACTGGCCAAACGCACTCAAGATTCAACCAGTGAGATTCATGGCATCATCGAGAATCTGCAAAGTGGAACCCGAAATGCAGCACAAGTTATGAGTGGCGGTCTTAGCGCAGCAAAGCAGACCATAGAGACTGCCGGTCGTGCTGGTGATGCTTTGAATAATATCGTTCAGTCAGTCACCACCATCATGGACATGAACACCCAGATTGCAACGGCATCGGAACAACACACCACGGTAACCCATGAGATCGATCGTAGTGTTGTGCGGATATCTGAGGTGTCTGACACCGCAGCGGAAGGCAGTAGCAAAACAGCGGACAAGAGTCAGGAGCTATCTGACCTTGGTGTGAAATTGAAAGCCCTTGTAACGCAATTCAAGCTTTAGTTGCCAGCAGCTAAACCAGGGCTTGTGCACGCGAATCCCGACAAAGGTGATTGGATTCGCGATCATAGGCCCTGAATATCTTTAAGGATAAGCTGAGTATTAAGACCTCTATTTACAGGGTTTTCAACATCTCATAGGTTGTGGCCTGACTCACCGAATGAACAGAACTCTGTAGCCACTGCTGCCGCTGCTTAAATATCTCTCAACAGCCACTCAAAATGGGTATCTATACCCTACTTCCGGTACTCGAGATTTGGTCCTATGGGTTAATTATATTTGCCCTGCCATCAAGCAGTTGTGACCATAAAATCAGTCCGGATAGTATCACGGACAGGATATCACCAGCACATCCAGCCCGATTCCCACAAATTTCCCATCGAATCACTCTGTCCCTGCGGTGGGAATCCGTGAGAAAATAGCCCGCTCTTCTGAGCCATGAGATATCGATATGAACGAACAAGACTTGATGCAGCGCATAAAAGAGCTCTATCCGGATGCGGAAATCAGTGTTTCCGGGGAGAGTTGCAGCTTTGAGGTCAATGTCACCACACCGGCGTTTGCTGAGATGAAAAGCCTGCAGCGACAACGCTCCATATTAACCCTTTTCAATCAGGAGATTGCCTCCGGGGAACTGCACGCCCTTACCGTACGGGCCAAAACCCCCGATGAAGTGGCCGCCTCGTAGAGCAGAAAGATCTACCTGAGGTGAGAGATGATCCTGACTGACATCAAAATTGGTTACGTAAGCATCACCAAACCCGAGTGAAAGACAGTCGTCACCCCCTATGATTGAAAACCACTCCACTACAACCCTTGAGCTGGTACGTGCCTATCATGAGCGGACCAAGCACCACTTCGACCGATACGCTGCCGGCCCGGACTTTCTCGACTGGGAGCAGCAACCCAATCCATTCAGAGAGTTTGAATCTGCCCCTTTGATCAAACTTCCGCTGGATTTCGAAGAACTGCCCGAACCGGGTTTCAACAGTCTCAACACCCAGCAACCCCAGCTTGGTCTAAAGGATTGGGGATTGACTGAGATCTCCAGCCTGTTGCGCTTCAGTATGGGGCTGGCCGCCTGGAAGGTCTACGGACCTGATCGCTGGTCACTGCGCTGCAATCCCTCTAGCGGCAATCTGCATCCGACAGAAACCTACATGTTGGTTAGCGGCTTGAGGTCACTGCAGGATGGCGTTTATCACTATGCCCCCTATCCCCACGCCCTGGAATTACGTGCAGAAAACGGATCATCTTCACCAAACCAGCCGCAGCTCCTGCTGGCCTTCAGCAGCATAGCCTGGCGTGAAGCCTGGAAATATGGCGAACGGGCCTATCGCTATGTGCAGCTCGACATCGGACATGCGATCGGTGCCCTCGCCTACTCAGCCGCAGCACTTGGATTTCGTCTGCAACGTCTACCCGTTAGCCGTAAAAAGCTGACAAAACTGCTGGGGCTCGACAGGCAGGAGGATTTCAAGGATGCCGAGAATGAATACCCGGATCTCATATTCCGTCTCCGGGAATCGCCGGATCAGGTACCAGATCCGAGTGGTGCTGATGGAATCCAACTCCCCATGACCAGCCAGTGGCATGGCACTGCCAATCGACTCAGCCAGCAGCCAAGCCACCAATGGCCACTGATCGATGAGTTGGAACAACCCCTCATGGAGTGCCCACCCTGCCAACAATTACCGCTTGCGGAATCGATCCCAGCACCCGCCAGGGTACCGGACCAACCGATCCGCCAGATCATTCTGCAACGACGAAGTGCGCAGGCCTTCCACGGCAAATCGATCCTGCAATTGAGCCACTTCTATCAGATACTCGACCACTGCCTGCCCCGAGCAACCGAGCATCCATGGAAAAGCTGGCCCTACCAGGCGCGAATACATCTGCTACTGTTCGTCCACCGGGTGGAAGGGCTGTCACCCGGCCTCTATCTGTTGCCTCGCTCCCGGCAGGCGCTGCCGCTACTGAAGCAGAACCTGGATGAGGATTTCAGCTGGCAGCCTGTTGAGGGATGCCCAGCCCATATTCTGCTCCATCAGCTGGTCACTACTGAGGTTAAAAAAGCCGCCCGAGCCCTCAGTTGCCATCAGGATATTGCTGCTAGCAGCTTTTTCAGCCTCGGCATGCTGGCCGAGTTCGACGCAGCGTTACAGGCGTCAGGGCCATTAGCCTATCCGGAGCTGTTCTGGGAGGCTGGGCTGATCGGTCAGGTGCTCTATCTGCAGGCGGAGGCCCATAGGGTCAGAGGTACGGGCATCGGCTGTTTTTTCGATGATGCGGTTCACCAGATTGCGGGTGTGAAAGAGAGTGGATTGCAAAGCCTCTATCACTTTACCGTTGGCGAAGCAAAACCCGACAACAGGCTACAGACACTCCCCGCCTACCACCATTTGGGGAGTTAATTGTCATACCACCCAAGAAATCAGAATCCAAGGAGTCAGAAATGTTTATTGTTGCCAACCGAGTTCCGGTCGCCGAGGCCTTCGAGGAGATGTTCGAGGCCCGCTTTCAGGCTCGTAGCGGTCAGATTGAAAAACAACCCGGCTTTGTACGGATGCAGGTGTTGAAACCAAGCAATCCGGATACACCCTATGTTGTATTGACCAGTTGGCAGGACAAAGCAGCCTTCGAAAACTGGGTCGGTAGCGATGACTTTCGACAGGCCCACGCCAACCCGATGCCGAAAGAGGCCTTCAAGGGTGAGGGCGCCATAGAGATGCATGAAGTGATCATTGAGGCTGAATCTGCCAAAGATTAGGCGGTTCCGGTGCGGAACAATAAAAAGGATTGATAAATACATCGCTTTTAGCTTTAGAATTGACTATGCCATAAGAACGGAACTAACTATACTTATCCGGGCATCTAATAAATTAATGGGAGGATCCAACTGAAATGAAACCCGCTGTAAAAGTCACCATAACCGGCGCTGCTGGACATATCGGATACGCGTTGGCATTTCGAGTCGCTTCAGGCGACATGTTCGGTCAGGACCAACCGGTCATTCTTCGTCTGCTTGAGATCCCCCAGGCCATCTCCTCACTCAACGGTGTTGGTATGGAGTTAGAGGATTGTGCCTTTCCCCTGTTGCACGATATCGTCCTCACCGATGACCCAAGTATCGGTTTTCGAGGTACCGATTACGCCATCCTGATTGGCGCAAAACCCCGTAGCAAGGGTATGGAGCGTAAGGATCTGATTACTGAGAACGCCAAGATATTCTCCAATCAGGGCAAGTCGATCAACGATTATGCCTCGCCGGATGTTCGGGTTCTGGTGGTGGGTAATCCGGCCAATACCAACGCATTGATCGCAGCGGCCAATGCACCGGATCTGAAACCCAGTCAGTTTACCGCGATGACCCGTCTGGACCACAACCGGGCCCTGGGACAGCTGGCCAACAGGAGCAATGCTCAGGTGGCCGACATCACCAGAATGACCATTTGGGGCAACCACTCCATGACCCAGTATCCGCATATCGACAACTGCCAGATCAACGGCCAGCCGGTATTCGATCTGGTCAGTCAGGATTGGGCGATCGATCACTTCATTCCCAGGATTCAACGACGCGGCGCGGAAATCATCGAGGCCCGTGGACTCTCCTCTGCGGCCTCTGCGGCTGACGCGGTTGTTGACCATGTGCACGATTGGGCACTGGGTACACGGGATGATGACTGGGTCAGTATGGCGGTCCACTCCGATGGCAGCTATGGGATTGATGAGGGTGTCGTTTTCTCATTTCCGGTGAAATGTCAAAATGGTGACTATGAGATAGTCCAGGACCTGGAACTGGATGCTTTCAGTATCGCGCGCCTGAAAGCCTCTGAAAAAGAGCTGCTCGAAGAGCGTAAAATCATCGAGGACCTGCTGCCTTAACGCGGATACCGTCAACCACATCGAGGATGTGACTTTGTCACATCCTCGAACTCTCAGGCTGCTACTCGGTCTATTGATTTTTGCATAGCCTATTCCTGAACCCACAGGTTCACGATAATGCGTAACGGACTCAAACCAGTATCACTATGAGTAAAGCAAGCCAGAACAAAATCTCCTCAGCGATCCACAATGAAGACAAACCGCCGATCACCCGGCTGAGCGCCACAGTCAGGCCGGGCGGCAGCCTGGAAGTACTCTCTCACCTTGAAGTCAGCGACCTGCTGGATACCAGTGCTAGGGGGCTGTACGGACTGTTTCGCCGCTGCGCACTGGCGGTACTCAACTGCGGCAGTGAAACCGACAACGCAAAGGATATCTTTGACAGCTACCGGGACTTTGGCATCCATCTGATGCAGAGTAACCGGGGAATCCAACTACGCCTGGAGAATGCCCCGGGCAGCGCCTTTGTGGATGGCAGAATGATCCGGGGTATCCAGGAGCATCTGTTTACAGTACTGAGAGATATCATCTACGTCCATAACGAGATTCAGAACAATCCCGCGTATGATCTGGACGACCCGGTACACATCACCTCGGCGGTATTCCATATCCTGCGTAATGCCAGGGTGTTGCACACCGGCATGGATCCCAATCTGATCGTCTGCTGGGGTGGACACTCAATTGGAAGATCCGAATACGACTACTCCAAAGAAGTAGGCTACCAGCTCGGCTTGAGGGGCTTGAATATCTGCACGGGATGCGGCCCAGGGGCGATGAAAGGCCCAATGAAAGGGGCGGCTCTAGGGCATGCCAAGCAGCGCATCGGTAATGGTCGCTATCTGGGTATCACCGAGCCCGGCATCATTGCCTCGGAACCACCGAATCCCATTGTCAACGAACTGGTGATCATGCCGGACATCGAAAAGCGCCTCGAAGCCTTCGTCCGCACCGGCCATGGGGTAGTGATCTTTCCCGGTGGCGCGGGAACCATGGAAGAGCTGCTCTACCTGCTCGGTATACTGATGCACCACGACAACCGGGAGCACGCCTTTCCGTTGATCCTGACCGGGCCTGCCGAGTGTGCTGACTATTTTGATGAAATCGACCGCTTTATCGGTATCGCACTGGGAGATCAGGCGCGCCAATACTATCAGGTCATCATCGATGATTCGGAAGCCGTTGCTAAAGCCATGGCTGAGGACATGGAGCGGGTCAGAAGCTTCCGGTACGACGGCAATGACGCCTTCTATTTCAATTGGCAGCTGCACATCGAGACTGATCTGCAGCACCCCTTCATCCCAACTCATGAGGCGATGGCTCGCTTGCAGCTGAACCGACAACAGCAGGCCCATCTGGCTGCCGCCAACCTGCGCAAAGCCTTTTCAGGCATTGTCGCCGGCAACGTCAAGGAGGATGGCATCCGTGCTGTGGAGCAGCATGGGCCATTCAAGCTGCATGGCGAGCAACAGGTGGTGGACGCCATGGATCGTCTGCTGATCGCTTTCGCCGAACAGAACAGAATGAAACTACAAGGGGACTACTCACCCTGCTATCATCTTGCCCTGGAGTAAAGGAAAGCTGCTGAGTGCTGCCTTATGATGATAAAACCAACTGTACTGCTGTTTCTGCTCTCGCTGCTGTTCGTCAACCTACAGGCGAATGCCCAACCCCATGAGCGGGAGTGGTATGAGCCGGAGAGGGTCTTCGGTGGCCAGGTCTACCTGAGAACCGCCGGAAATCCGAACAAGCCCGCCGTTGTCATGGTTCACGGTCTTGGGGATGAGGCTTCGACCTGCTGGGAGGATATCCTGCAGCGGCTGAAAAAGGACTATTTCATCTTCACCTTCGATCTGCCGGGGTTTGGCCGCTCGACCAAGCAGAACGCCCTCTACTCACCGGTCAACTACGCCCGGCTGATCCATCAGCTGACCGACAAACATGTGGGCAAGCCGTTTCATCTGGTTGGTCACTCCATGGGCGGCGCAATCAGTCTGCAGTTCACCCACAGCTACCCGGCAGCGGTGAAGACTCTAACCCTAATCTCTGCCGCCGGCATACTGCATCGACAGGCCTATACCAAGTATCTGGCTCCACTGGGCGTCGATAAGGTGCTCAACCAGTACAATGTTTTCAATGAGCGCAAGGTCACCGATCTGGCGGGCACCCTGATGAGCGCCCTGGAGAAGCGTTATCCGGTTAACATGGATCTACTGATCAATCTGGAACCATTCCGCAACAAGGTACTGCGCGGCGACCCGTCAGCCATCGCCGGACTGGCGCTGGTGCAAAATGATTTCAGCCAGGTTCCGGAGACCGTTCACCAACCGACCCTGATCGTCTGGGGAGACCAGGATAAGATCGCCCCCGTGCGCACCGGCTATGTACTCGAATCACTGATGCCCGATGCCCGTCTGGAGTTGATTCCAAATGGCGGCCATGTGGCCTTTATCGATCAGCCTGAACTGTTCCACGAATTGCTCAGGCCACATCTCAGCCAAAGCACCAAGACAAAAGCCAGATCAAGTGCCAAACCGGCCACTCAGCCTTTCCGTCAGACGGTACAGTGCAACAGTGAATCGGGCCATGTGATCAGCGGACGCATCGGCAGTCTGCTGATACAGAGCTGTGAAGATGTGGTGGTCCACGATGCGGAAATCAACAACATCGTCATCATCGATTCCAATGTCAGCCTGCGCAACACCCGGGTGATTGCCATGGGCACCGCTCTGAAGACACGCAATTCAAACGTCACGATCACCAGCGGACATCTTGAAGGCGAAGTGGCAATCGAGGCCAATAACAGTCGACTCGACATTGCAGGCACGCAACTGGTGGGGCATCAGGCCGCCGTCAAGGCACCGCAGGACTCGACCCTGATCTTTTCGCTGGGGCGCATCGACAGTCCACTCTACGAGGATCTGGTGATCCATGGTATGAAAGTGGTCGCGCCGGGTTCCTATCTATAGAGCGTGTAAGCTCCAACGGATTGACATTGATCATTACGACAATCCAGCATGTAGCGTTTTATTCATAGAAAGGAATTCATGTGAATAATATCATCACTGTTTTTCTTACTCTGCTCCTGACTCTGGTTAACCTATCTAATGCAGCCACGGATAATATTGATTTAAACAGAGCTGACAGATCAGATGAGTCCTCATCCTTTTTACCAAAGTACGGTAACTGGTGCGGTTTGAACCATCCGAGTGATCCTCTCACTGCCCCACCGCCCATCGATACATTGGACTCAATCTGCAGAGAGCACGACTACTGCTATCTGGCAAACGGACATATGAATTGTGACTGTGACAGTGCATTTATACAGGCGGTCAACGCAAACCAGCGGAGATTTTCAGGTTCGGAAAAACTGCTTGCGCATACGCTTAGAGTCTATTTCAGAGAGTCACCTTGTTATGCTGATCAGAAGGATAAGATCGCACCGACAAGAGTCCTCACAGGCCTTGTCAAACAGATAGATGCAAGTACCAGACATAGGTTACAAAAGATCAATGCACTGTCTGAATGAAAGACTCCGTTTACTCCGATTAAACACGGGTGTCTCTGTGTAGGGAGGGCGTCTGATGAAGTCAGTATTTCTTGCAATCCCGATCCTCATATCCGGCTGCTCAGAGCCCGTCGATGTTGAGTTCTTCAACTACCAGGATTGCCGTAAAAAAATGACAGCAGAGTATATCGATCAGGGAGTCGATCCAGTTGCTGCGAATATGAAATCCAAAGCCTATTGCAAAGAACAACAGACAGACAGGCGGTAAACCGACAGCCACGAATCAACCTATGCTCCTGATCGGAATTCCCACAGAGAAGAGCAACCTTTATCCGGCAGACAACATTGTCCCTGACATCGATAGTCCCATCTTAGTTTATTTGTACAAAAAATAGTCAAAAACGGTTCATTTTGAAATTATTATCGGAACATATATTTGTTTTTTGATATATATCATTTATAGTATATATACCATGAAGAACATAAACACTGAATCTGTCATTAGCGCGCTATCCAATGCCACAAGGATGCGCTCTGCTCTTCTCCTGCTTGAAAAGGATGAACTTTGTGTTTGCGAATTGAATGATGTGATTGGTGGAGCGCAACCCAACATTTCCAGAAACCTGGGACTGCTACGCGACTCCGGACTGGTCGTTGATCGACGAGAGGGACAGTGGATCTACTACCGAATCAATCCCGATCTACCTGAGTGGGTAAGCGGAATCCTGCAGGCCGCTAAAACGGGTGCCATTGGTCATGAACCGTATAAATCCGATCTGATCAAGCTGAAGGAAATAACCAATGGCACAGAATCGAAATGCCGTACCTGAATAATGAACCAACATGGAATCTGAATCATGACTGAGAAAATCTACAACGTACTGTTCCTTTGCACTGGAAACTCAGCACGCAGCATTTTTGCTGAAAGTCTCATCAACCGTTTCGGACGGGGTAAGTTTCGCGGTTTCAGCGCCGGCAGTCACCCGAGAGGCGAGGTTAATCCTTTCACTATTCTTGAGCTGAAACGCAACAACTACATAATTGACGATTTACGCAGTAAGGACTGGAGTGAGTTTTCCGCTGAAGATGCACCAGAAATGGATTTTGTGTTCACTGTTTGTGACAAGGCAGCCGCAGAAATGTGTCCAGTTTGGCCCGGACAGCCGATGACCGCACACTGGGGCATAAAGGATCCTGCCGCTGTTGAAGGTAGCGAGATTGAGAAGAAAGCAGCCTTTGTCAAAGCCTTCAATGAACTGCAAAACCGGATTTCAATCTTCGTAAACCTGCCAATAGCCTCACTGGACAAACTAAAACTTCAGGAGCAACTTGATCTGATTGGCAATAGCACACCTAAAACATCCAAAGACACCGCAGCGTGACATGCGTTAAGTACTACTGAACCGAGAACAGAGATGACAGCCCAATGTGAAGTTACTGCCAAACGCGTGACAGGCAGTGAGATGGGGATTTTTGAGCGTTACCTGACCATCTGGGTGGGGCTGTGCATCGTCGCCGGCATCATACTTGGAAACTATTTTCCCGAGCAGTTCCAGATGATTGGAAAAATGGAGTTTTCCCACGTCAATATTCCGGTTGCAATATTGATCTGGTTGATGATCATACCGATGCTGATCAAAGTGGATTTCACCTCGCTACACCATGTCAGAGAGCACTGGAAAGGTATCGGTGTAACGCTTTTTATCAATTGGGCGGTGAAACCATTTTCCATGGCCTTGCTAGGCTGGGTTTTCATTCATAACCTGTTTGCAGCCTATCTGCCGGCTGACCAGCTTGACAGTTATATCGCCGGCCTGATTCTGTTGGCGGCAGCACCTTGTACGGCAATGGTTTTTGTCTGGAGTCGACTATCCGGAGGCGATGCAAATTTCACCCTGAGTCAGGTTGCTCTGAATGACACCATTATGATTTTTGCCTTTGCACCGGTAGTCGGCCTGTTACTGGGTCTATCCGCGATCACCGTTCCCTGGGACACCTTGCTACTCTCGGTAGTGCTTTATATCGTTCTACCTGTTGCTTTGGGCCAGTTCTGGAGAAAGCGTTTACTCGCTTCCGGCGGTGAGAGCCTGCTCCAGAGAAG
>JAHRHW010000227.1 GCA_019100305.1 Candidatus Thiodiazotropha taylori
GAAATTTGATCAGGTTGATAAAGGACTGCTGTTGAATCTGGATGTGGGTGTTTTTGAGTAGTTCAGCAGCCGACTTGCAGCCTGGTGCTGAAGCATGGTTTAACTCTGGACTGTAAGCCTGGGAGAGATTAGGCGCCACGATTTTTTGCACCTGTTCTGATATCATAATCTGACATGATGCAGGGTTGATAAGGTTTCCAACCAGGACGATCCCACTATGTATATCTGTCTGATAAGTGTTCATGGATTGATTCGCGGTCACGATCTCGAGCTGGGACGTGATGCCGATACCGGCGGCCAAACCAAGTATGTGGTGGACCTCGCCAAAGCGCTGGCCGAACGGGATGGTGTCAGTCGGGTCGATCTGGTGACCAGGCGTGTGGTGGATGCGGAAATCAGTGACGACTATGCAGAACCCCTCGAACTGCTGTCAGAGAAGGCCAAGATCGTAAGGATCGAGGCTGGTCCTGAAGGTTATCTGGCCAAGGAGACCCTGTGGGATCATCTCGACAGCTTCATGGATAACCTGCTCAATTGGCTGAAGTCTCAGCCGCGCATGCCCGATATCGTCCATACCCACTATGCGGATGCAGGGTATGTCGGTGTGAGGCTGTCCCATCTACTGGGTGTACCGTTAGTGCACACCGGTCACTCCCTGGGGCGTGATAAGCAGCATCAACTGCTTGCCAAGGGTTTCAGTCGAAAGGAGATCCGCGAGCGTTACAACATGGATCGCCGGGTGGAAGCGGAAGAAGAGGTACTGGCGAATGCGGACCTGGTGATTACCAGTACCCACAATGAGATCGAAGAGCAGTACAGCCTCTACAATCACTATCAGCCGGATAATATGGCGGTGATCCCGCCCGGTACCGACCTGACCCAGTTCCACCCCCCGTCCCCTGGGGACAAGATCCCTTTCCGTAAAACCCTGTCACGATTTCTACGCGATCCCGACAAACCGATCATTCTCGCGCTTTCCAGACCCGATGAGCGTAAGAACATCCTTACCCTGCTGGAAGTCTATGGTGAGTCGAGTCAGTTGCAGAGTGCTGCCAACCTGGTGATTGTGGCCGGCAACCGGGATGACATCCGGGATATGGAGAGTGGTCCCCAGTCGGTGATGACCGATATTCTGATGACTATCGATCTCTATGATCTGTATGGTCGGGTTGCCGTGCCGAAACGCCATCTGGCCAAGGAGGTGCCGGAGATCTACCGTCTGACTGCCCTCTCAGAAGGGGTGTTCGTCAATCCGGCGCTGACGGAGCCCTTTGGCTTGACCCTGCTTGAAGCGGCCGCCAGCGGACTACCTCTGATTGCAACGGAAAACGGTGGGCCGGTGGATATCATCGGCAACTGTAACAACGGGTTACTGGTAGACCCGCTGAACAAGAAAGCGATCCGTCGCAGTCTGTTGAAGATATTGCATGATAACGATTTGTGGCAGAAATTTGCGCGCAACGGATTGAATGGTGTGCGCAAGCACTACTCGTGGAAAGCTCACGCCAAGAAATATCTGGCAATGATCAAACCGATGCCCGCAGAACATGAAAGGCTGCCCACCAAGCCGCCGAAACATGTAAAGTATCGCTATCGGGACCGGGCCATATTTACCGATCTGGATCAGAACCTGCTGGGTAATCCCACCGGCCTGAAACGTTTCATACAGGTGGTGCGCGATAACCGGAAATGTGCCACCTTCGGTATCGCTACGGGGCGTCGCCTCGACGATGCCCTCTCCATCATGAAGAAGTTCTCGATTCCGATTCCAGACGTACTGATCACCAGTTTGGGTACCAAGATCCACTATACACAGGGTCTTTCGATGGATGACTATTGGGGTGAGCATATCGATCATCTGTGGCAGCCAAAAGGCATACGTCGGGTGCTGGCGGATCTTCCCGGGATCAAACCGCAGCCCAAACAGGATCAGAGTTTTTTCAAAATCGGTTACCACTACGACCCCAACAAGGCACCCTCGGTTGATGAGATCAACGCACTGCTGCGCAAGGAGGAGTTGACCTGCAATGTGATTCACGCCTTCGGTCAGTTTCTCGATGTGTTGCCTTCCCGGGCCTCTAAAGGGCAGGCGCTGCGTTATGTGGCGCAGCGACTGGACGTACCCCTCGAACATATTCTGGTCGCGGGAGGCTCAGGATCTGATGAGGATATGATGCGTGGCAATACCCTGGCCGTGGTGGTGGCCAACCGCCATCATGAAGAGCTCTCCCATATGATCGACCTTGAACGGATCTATTTTGCGGAGCAGTCCCATGCCCTGGGGATTCTTGAGGCGATCGATCACTACGACTTCTTCAGAAGCTGTCATGTACCTGAAGAGGCATGAAGGCCAAGCCGATTGTCTGAGCAGACCCGGGTAGAAGTCTGATTGCGCTACAATCGGTCTGTTGTGATTTGCTATCCTTAATCCGAATGGCGCTTAACTTAAGCACTAAAACCCATTGCATCTCGTTATATCAAAGGGTTTTGGTGGGACACGGCCCCACCCTACTGTTGAATTCATGGTGTAGGGTGGGGCCATGCCCCACCAAATAACGCTAAAGTACGTGTTATTCATCCTTAACCCCAAGAAGCTTGTTGTTGAAGCAGCCGGGTTGATCAAGCTGTGTATGGCTGAAACTCAACTCGTTGTTTGACGAATTCTTCTTAACAGGCCCTGATAACAATGAACAATAAAAAACTGATCATCTATGGCGAAGTGCTCTACGACTGCTTTCCAAGTGGAGAACAGGTACTCGGAGGTGCGCCGTTCAATGTCGCCTGGCATCTTCAGGCGTTTGGTCAGTCGCCCTATTTTATCAGTCGTGTCGGTCGGGATGAGGAGGGGGAGCGGATTCTCCAGGCCATGGCTGACTGGGGTATGGAGACCGCCGGTGTGCAACAGGATGAGGAGCATCCCACAGGCCGGGTCATGATCACCCTCGAACAGGGTGAACCGAGCTATGAGATCATGGTTGACGCCGCCTATGACTTCATCGATCCGGTAGTGTTGGAGTCCCTCGGCGGTGAGATGCTCTATCATGGCAGTCTGGGATTGCGAAACCGGATCGCTCTGAGTGCGCTTGAGCGGCTGAAACAGAATGGTGCAGAGACCATATTCCTCGATGTCAATCTGCGCCCACCCTGGTGGCAGCGGGAATCGGTTATGCGCTGGATCAATCAGGCCAACTGGCTTAAATTGAATCAGCATGAACTTGATCAGCTGGATGGCGCAGGCGGGGATCTGCATCAACAGGCGCTGGCTTTCAAGCAGAAACATGACCTGACCGGTTTGATCGTAACAATGGGAGCGCAGGGTGCCTTTGTGCTGGCGGATCAACCATCACCCTTGCAAGTGGCTCCCGAAGCGAGTCAGGAGACCGTTGACAGCGTCGGTGCAGGTGATGCATTCACTGCGGTGATGTTGCTTGGACTGAACTCCAGTTGGCCGCTGGATCTGACCCTGCAAAGGGCGCAATCCTTTGCTTCAGCGATTGTAGGAAAGCGTGGTGCTACCGTATCATCAGCAGAATTCTATGCAGACTTCATGTCACGATGGGAGAGTGTGGAGAGGAGCGCGGATTAGTGCTACAGGTTCCGGTATCGCAATATGTATGAACAGGTTTCGCATTCACTGCTGAATCATATCCTCGACGAACTCAAAACCGAGATTCGTAAACGGGATCTGCGCCACTTCTATACCCGGCTCGGGGCCAATTTCTATGGCATTCATCTGCTGTTTCACCACCTCTATGGGAAACGGGATGATTTCAAGCAGCAGATGATTCATCTGGTGGAGGTGATGGCGACCCGCTATGTGCAGCGTCATGTCACCCTCAAACAGTTGGACAGTGAACGGGAGAAGCATCACAACTGGTTCCTCAGTCAGGAGTGGGTCGGCATGGCCCTCTATGCGGATGGTTTTGCCGATAATCTGCAGGGGGTGGAGGAACGCTTACCCTATCTGCAGGAGCTGGGCGTCAACATGCTGCATGTCATGCCGGTGATGGTCTGTCCCGACGGCGCCAGCGACGGGGGCTATGCGGTGAGTGATTTCCGCAATGTGGATGAGCGCTTTGGTACCCTGGAGGATATCAACCGACTCGCCACCTCAACCCGCAAAAGGGGCATGCTGCTGGTGATGGACATGGTGCTCAACCACACCTCGGATGAGCATGAGTGGGCGCAACGTGCCCGCGCCGGAGAGCAGAAGTACCAGGACTACTACTACACGTTCGACAATCGTGATATTCCGGATATGTTCGAAGAGACCATGCCGGAAATCTTTCCCGAGACCTCACCCGGTAACTTCACCTGGGATCAGCAGATGAACAAATGGGTGATGACGGTCTTCAATCAATACCAGTGGGATCTCAACTACAACAACCCGGCTGTGTTCATCGAGATGCTGGATAATACGTTGTTCTGGGCCAATCAGGGAGCGGATATTCTGCGCCTGGATGCGGTGGCCTTTCTCTGGAAGAAGATCGGCACTACCTCGCAGAATGAGCGCGAGGCCCATCTGCTGCTGCAGTTGATGAAGGATTGTTGTCAGGTTACCGCGCCGGGTGTGCTGTTCATTGCCGAGGCGATCGTCGCACCGGTGGAGATCACAAAATATTTTGGTGAGGATGCGGTGATTGCCAAAGAGTGCGAGATCGCTTACAACGCCACCTTCATGGCCTTGATCTGGGATGCGGTTGCGACCAAGAACACCAAGCTGTTACGCCAGGGTATTCAGAGCCTGCCGACCAAACTCGACCGGGCCACCTGGCTCAACTATCTGCGCTGTCATGATGATATCGGTCTCGGTTTCGATGATGCGGATATCCAGCGGGCTGGTTACCAGCCGCTGGCCCATCGTAAGTTCCTGGTCGAATTTTTTACCGGCCGCTACGACGATTCACCCGCCCGTGGTGCACCCTTTGGGGTGAATCTGAAAACCGGGGATGCCCGAATCTCCGGATCTCTGGCCTCTCTGGTGGGGCTGGAAGCAGCGATTGAACTGGGCGATGCCGAGGCGATCGAGCAGTCGGTCAAGGTGATACTGTTACTGCACAGTCTGATCTGCTCCTTTGGCGGCATGCCACTGCTCTACTATGGTGACGAGATAGGCACATTGAATGACCGGGAATTCCTCAACGATGAACACAAGGCGGGAGATAACCGCTGGATGCAGAGACCGAAGATCGATTGGCAGCGGGCGGAACGTCGCCATCAGCACGGTACACCTGAACAGCAGATCTTCGATGGCCTGAAAAAGATGATTGCCGCCAGAAAGGGGATCCCAGCGTTTGCCGATTTCAACAACCGGGAACTGCTTGCAGTGGATAATCCTCATCTGTTTGTGTTCTGGCGCAGCGACCCCTTCATGCCGCTCGGTTCCGTACTGGTGGTCTGCAATTTTGACAGCAGTCCTCAGTACATGGAGCTCAGTGCGTTGGGCAATCGGGGGATGTTTGAGTATGGTAATCTGAAGGATCTCTATTCGGGGGAGAGTCCACGTCTGTTCAAGCAGCAGCTGGTGATACCTCCCTATCAGTTCTACTGGCTGACTGATCAGCGGCCCGAAACAGGACTCAGTCTGTAATGTGTCGACTGTGGTCGTGATAGTTTCGTGACAATTGCGTGAAAGTAGCGCTATAGATTTTTGATTCAATCTTCGTAAAGAAAAGACCAACCGAATCCTACAACTGGAATTGATCGATTAAATGCAACGTAAGTTACTGATCGTCGAAGATGAGCCGGATATTGCCCATCTGGTACAAAAACATCTGCAGGATGCCGGATACGACGCGGATATCGCGAGTAACGGCGCAGCCGCCATGGAGCTGTTCAGAAAAAACAGCTATCAATTGGTGATCCTCGATTTGATGCTGCCCGATACGGATGGTTTAACCCTGTGCCGCCAGATGCGCAGTGCCGAAGAGTATGTGGCAATTTTGATGCTGACAGCCAAGTCGACCGAACTCGACCGGGTGCTGGGTCTTGAGATGGGAGCTGATGACTATCTGACCAAGCCTTTCAGCGTGCCTGAATTGATGGCCCGTATCAAAGCCCTGTTCCGGCGTATCGATGCCTTGAAGGAGGGTAGTAAAGGCATCACCGAGCAGCAGAGCATTGAACGGGATGGTCTCTATATCGATGTCAACAAACGCTCGGTTCAGGTTGAGGGTGAACCGGTGGACCTGACCGCCAGAGAGTTCGATCTGCTGCTGTTCTTCGCCCGCCATCCCGGCCGGGTTTTCAGTCGCATTCAACTACTCGACAAGGTTTGGGGCTACAACCATGACGGCTACGAGCACACGGTGAATTCCCATATCAACCGATTACGCTCAAAGATCGAGAAAGACCCCTCTGAACCGCAGTATGTATTGACGGTTTGGGGTGTGGGTTACAAATTTCGCGATCAACGGAGTGAAGCGTGAACGGTCGAGTTACGTTTACGCTCTGGCGGCGGCCAGGGTTGTGAGGTGCGCATGTTTCAATCCCTCTATGCCCGACTCTCACTCGCCCTGATCGGCCTGTTTCTGGTAACCGGGCTTCTCTATAGCCTGATCACCCTGGTCACCACCAATCGCTATCTGCAGGAGATTACCCAGCACTTCAACCGGGACCTGGCGCAACGCATCGTGGCGGATCGCCGCCTGGTGATCGATGGTGAAATGAACGATCTGGCGTTGAAGAAAACCTTCAGCGACTACATGGACATCAATCCGAGTATCGAGATCTATCTGCTGGACAAGCAGGGGACGATTCTCGCCTTCTCGGCCGATGCGGGAAAGGTAAAGCGCAAGCAGGTCGACCTGGCACCGATCGAAGCCTTTATGCGCGGTGAAGGCTTTCCTCTGCTGGGAGATGATCCCCGCTCCCATGAAAGGCGAAAAGCGTTCTCTGTAACCGAGGTGCCGGCCGGTGATATGCCTGACGGTTACCTCTATGTGGTGCTTAGGGGTGAAGAGTACGATAACGCCGAGCAGGCGGTATTGGACAGCTATGCGTTGCGCTACAGCGCGGGTGCTGTAGCGGTCAGTATGGGCTTTGGTCTGTTGACCGGACTGTTGCTGTTTCGCGGGCTGACACGTCGCCTGCAACGACTCTCCAGTGTGATGAGCGCATTCCAGCAGAGTGGTTTTACCAGCCATCAGGAGTTGCCGGAGAGTTTTGATCCGGGCGGAGATGAAGTCGAGCGGCTGGGTGCGGCATTCGAGGAGATGGCGCAGCGTATCGCCGATCAGTGGGGCCAGCTGAAGCAACAGGACAAG
>JAHRHW010000228.1 GCA_019100305.1 Candidatus Thiodiazotropha taylori
ACTGCGTTTTGCACTGACCTTACAAGGGACTTCTGCACCGTCTTTTATCTTGATCTTGAAACGCCAGTCGTCATCCTTGGAAACAACACTCTCCAGAACATCCTCGGTTGCTGCATTCATAAGAACAACTTCGAGATCTTCTCCACCCTTGCCTTTTACAATCAGCCGCTTCTCTTCATACTTCCAAATTGCTTTCTTTATCGTGAAATATTCATCCTCACTTTCACTTTTATTTTTACTTTCGCTTGCAAAGAGCGTGTTGGAAGTCAGCGCCAGAAACCCTATAGGCAAGAAGGAATAGCAGATCATCCTCATCCATTTCTTTGCTCTGTTCATAGACTTGATAACCTTGGTAGTCGTTTGTTTACACAGGTTTTACGCCTATATGCAATACATCTGCAAAGCCAGATGTAGGCTCCATGCACGACATGCGTGGTGAAACAACTAAAGCAAAAATTAGCAGTCTATACTTAAGATTGTCTTAAGTGGGGGAGGAACAGGTTCACAATTAATCCGTGTTCATCTTTACGATCCTGTAAGGTGATAATTCCCTGATGCAATTCGCAAATTTCCTTAACAATAGATAAGCCCAAACCACTCCCTGATTCTGTCTCTCCAGGGAGTCGGTTCAAGCGTTCAAATACCCATTTTTTCTTATCATCCGGAATGCCCGGACCAGAGTCCTCTACAGCAAGTTCAACACCCTTATAGTGATTCTTTATGAAAACGGAAATCTTGTTTCCACCGGGTGTAAATTTCATCGCATTGGTCACCAGGTTACTCAGCATAATAGCAAGCATTTCCCGATTGCCATTCAGCTCTATCTGATCATCAGCAATCAGCTCCATTTCAACCTGTTTAGTGAGTGCCCTTGGTGAGATATCGGACAGCACCTCTTCTGCTACAGAGACCAGATCGAATACTTCAAACTGCATTCTTATTTTTTCCGGTTCTATCGATGCGAGTATCAATAGTTGATTCACTACATGATTAAGATGATTCAATCCTTTGTTTATTTGAGCCAATCCCTTTTCTCGTTCTTCATCAGTGCGTCCGGTAACGCTCGATTGCATCTGTACCAGCATACCGGCAATCGGGGTACGTAGTTCATGGGCTACGTCAGCGGTAAAACGATTATTCCGCTCAATCGAAACTTTAAGCCTTGTCAGCAGTGCATTCAGCTCATCGACAAGATCTGCCACCTCTTCTGGAATATGCTCCGCCGTAACCGGATTAAGATAGTCGTAATCCCTTTCACCAATCAATCGCGATACCGAGCGTAACGGTCTGAATCCCTGCTGAATGATGAACCAGAGCATGCCTGAAAGAGGGAGTACTATCAGCAGCGGTTTCACCACATCCTGAACGAATGAACTGACCAGTGCTTCACTGACAGCATGACCTCGGGCAACATGAACCCGATAGTTGTATTCTGGAATATTAAGTGTGTAGACGCGCCAACCTTCACCATCGAATTCACTGTCTGAGTAGCCGTCTTGAACGGATGAAGTAAGCACGTTACCTGGTGTCCCAGGCCCCTGAATAACCAGTTTATTGTCTTCGGACCATACCTGAAGCAACAATGGAAAGTCGTAACCCGACTCACTCAAATTGATCTGATAATCCTCAAGGTCGAGCTCTTCCAGCTCATGCTCCGTAGCAACAGCCAACAGCTCTGCCACCAACTTCAGTTCCGCATCGTAGACCAGATTGATATCTCGGCTGGTTCGCCACCAGGTAAAGCCGAAGGTAGCACCCCATAACAGCAAAATGGAGAGGGAAATCATTACCAACAATCGCAAGCGAATTGAGCGGATCATCATTTCACCTCCCCCGGTTCAACAGTTTTTTGCCCGGTGCCTCAATCAGTCATCCAGAAGATGCCGAGAGTACCTTGATTCAAGCATGGTTGATCCAAATTTGCTGCCTTGGCGAATTGCACATCGAACTATAAGCTCTAACTCACATGCCTGTTTGTAAGCTGGTCGGGCACTGATGCTGTATCCCGTTTTTGTATTGCGATCTGCAAGATTATCAGCCAACTTTGCCTCAGATTCATATACGAGGGACAACATTGATCGATTTCGCAGTGGTCTGCTCAAACCACTCCATCGATACGACAATCCGATTTGGAGTTTTTGTTATCGGTAACGAATTCATTCAGCTTGCGAATTATTCTTATATGGATTATTGCTATTGATTGTTATTTATCGCTTCGCGAGCAGACCAGGTTTCTCAATCACATATCCGACGCCTCTCACAGTACGAATCGGATGATCGCCCAGTTTTTTCCGCAAATGATGGATATGCACCTCTATGGCATTGCTCTCCACATCATCTTCCAGGCAGTAGACCTTTTCGCTCAGCTTGCGGCGTGACATGACTCTGCCCATGTTCTCCATCAAGCTATGCAGGATATCGAACTCTTTTGCGGAAAGTGATATTGCGCTGTTTTGAATGGTGACAGTATGTGCAGAAGGATCCAATACCAAATCACCATGCCGAAGCATTTCCGGTTCCTGGCCACTATGGCGTCGATGAAGTGCACGAATCCGGGCACACAGTTCATCGATATCGAAAGGCTTGACGACATAATCGTCAGCCCCACCATCCAGAGCCTTTACCCGATCAACCACCTCGGAACGAGCAGTCAATACAAGCACCGGAATCTGATTGCCTTCAGATCGAAGTCTGGCCAGCACTTCCAGTCCAGATAGCCAGGGAATGTTCAGATCGAGTAACAGAACATCGTAATGAACACTTTTAACCGATTTCATCGCGGACAACCCATCGCGAACCCAATCAATGCTCATGCCACGGCGCTCCATCACCGTTTTGATGCCATCTCCCAGCATCTCATCGTCTTCAACCAATAACAGGTTCATATCGACCGACATACGTCCCCCGCGCAACAATATGTCACTGACCGAGCAGATAGGCTCCTTCCTGGACTCAACCCAAACGAGATTTGAGTGCCCTATACCCGGCGTTGAATTTGTGCCGTCCCTCCGATTACACGACAAATCTATGGCATACCTAATGTGAAATGCCACGTAATAGCATAGCAAGCCAGCTGGACAGCAGGGTTAATATTGGGAATTATATACCAAAAATAGGGAAATTTATAATATCAGAAACGTGAAACAGGCCACAGTACGAACCCCATTCCCACAGATCGACACCATAACAAGGCCCTGGCTATCAATAGGACTCAACTATATCAAACAATCGGAAGATTAGCAGAACCAATCAAACCAGCAAAAAGAAGGCGATCGCCGCCGCTGTAACCAGGCTGATCGTTGTGGGCAGGGTCACCAACATGACGCCACTGCCCAGCATCAAATAGGCCGTCTCCACCACCAGAATCCCCATCGCGATACCCAAGGCTCTCGGCGTCTGCATCCACTGGGTTACCCCGGCCAGGGAGATAAATGCCAACCCCAACAAGGCGGCTCCCATCATCCCTGCAAATGCCTGATTCACCGGCTCGTTGCTGAAAAAGCCGACAATCAGATAGGGGTCCACAATCAGAATCACCCCCCACAGAGTCAACATCACGATCGCGAGCACCAAAGACAGGCGTTGCAAAACTCGGTTAGGCATAGTCCCTCCCTAATTATCTTTTAATTATCATGGAATTATAGAAAATTTCTCAACCGAATAACAGGGATAGTTTGCACTTGCTCTACCACCCGACATTAATACTCGATATCAGAGGCTTGCACAGCAAGCCAATCCCAGACAGCGATCCCGCTTACCGGTCTCCAGACAGACCTGCCCATCCATGGCCTGGCGCCACACTGATTCCGTCATCCATCAGCTAACAACAGACCAACATCTGGAGATACCTTTTGTTCTCATAATGTTCTATACTTTAAACACTGCAGATTGGAACTTTTAGAGAACAGCATATGCTCACTGCCACACAACATAAAACTCTGGCTTTCATCCGCCGCTACCTGAAACGGCGCGGATATGCCCCATCACTGATTGAAATCGCCGAGGGGATCGGCATTACCTCCAAAGGCACCGCCCACCGCCATGTACAGGCGCTGGCCGAAGCTGGGCGCATCCGCCTGATTCCAGGTCGCAAGCGGGGTATCGAACTGGTGGACGACGAGGAACAGGCCAAATACAGTCTGCCCCTGCTGGGCAGCATTGCCGCTGGTCAACCGATCGAAGCCATCGTCGGGCAGGAGCGTCTCGATCTGGCCGAATACCTGGCCGGTGCCAACCGCTACGCCCTCCAGGTCAAAGGTGACTCGATGATCGATATCGGCATCCTGGATGGAGACCTGGTGATTATCGAACGCTGTGACACCGCCCCCGACAACGCCATTGTCGTCGCTTTGATCGACGAGGAGGAGGCCACGTTGAAGCGACTCAAGCGACTCAAAAGCGGTCGTATCAAGCTGATTGCCGAGAACTCTGAGATCGACCCCATGATCTACGCCGCAGACCGGGTAAGGATTCAAGGGGTACTGGTATGTCAACTCCGCCAGTACCACTAAACCTCTCTTAGGACCAGCGCCTGTTAAGACGAATCCCATGCAACTTGACGATACACGCCCAGACACCCGCTGGTCCCGCGCGATTCTCCTGGTGGACATGAACGCCTTCTTCTGTAGCGTGGAACAGATTGACCATCCCGAGTTGCAGGGGGTTCCGATCGGCATCACCAATGGAGCCCAAGGAACCTGCATTATCACCAGCTCCTACGAGGCCAGAGCCTTTGGAGTACGTACCGGTATGCGTTTGAAGGAGGCGCGACGGCTCTGCCCCGGATTCAGGCAGGTCCCCGCCAATCCGCAGCGCTATGCTCAGATCTCCTCCAGCATCATGAAAGCCCTGGCAGAGATCACCCCCGATCTGGAGATCTTTTCCGTAGATGAGGCTTTTCTCGACGTCACCCACTGCCAACGCCTGCTCGGTACCCCCCGGCAAATCGCTCACCAGGTCAAGCGGGCCGTATCCGAAGCATCCGGAGGCATGGTCTGCTCAGTCGGCGTGAGTGGCGATAAAACCACCGCCAAATATGCTGCAAAACGACAAAAGCCCAACGGGCTGACCCTGGTCCCCCCCAGCCAGGCCCGCGCCACATTGGCAGACATACCGGTCACCGAACTGTGCGGCATTGCCCGGGGAATCGGTCGCTATCTGGCTGAACGGGGTGTCTATACCTGCGGTGACATGCAGCGCTTGCCGATCGGTGAAATCGGACGCCGCTTCGGCAACCCGGGGCGACGCATCTGGCTGATGGCCCAGGGGCTCGACCCCGAACCGGTCCATACCGACGTCGATGCACCCAAATCCATCGGCCACGGCAAAGTCATGCCCCCCGATACCAGAGATCGGGAGATTATCGACACCTTTCTGTTACACATGACGGAAAAGGTGGCGGCACGGCTGCGGTTGCATCAATTTCGCGCCAGCCATTTCTATATCGGCCTGCGGCTTGAGGGCAGTGTACTGTGCCGCAAATACCATTGTGACCCGCCTACGGACCACGGCCCGGATATTCTCGCCATGTGTGAGGACCTGCTGAACAACCATTGGGCAGGTGAAGGCTGTTTTCAGGTGCAGGTCACCGCCCTGGACCCCAAACCGACCGGATACCAGAGAGATCTCCTGAAACCTGCACAACAGCAGCGGCAGCGCCTCGACCAGACGATGGATGAGGTCAACCAGCGCTATGGAGAGTTTACCCTCGCTCCCACCCGTCTGCTCGGCCGCTCCAAAATGCCTAATGTGATCGCGCCTGCCTGGAAGCCCTTTGGCCACAGAGAGACGATTCTGATGAATCACTCTGAATCCTGAACCATAATCCTTATCTGACAAGATGTGTACCGCTGTCTACTACACTTTTAACAATCAAGAGTTTCGTACGGCATTTGCCGATTCCCGCGCCTGCCTGCCAGTCCGAAAAAAACAGGGTGATATCGCACTCCTGCCCTGGGGCAGAAGAAAACAGCAAGCTGGGAAGTTGCCGCTGGGCGGATGGGCCAGGCTTGATGCCATCTATGGTGGACATTGGGATCGTTGGCGTCCACTACCTGTGAAGCTCGAAATCCGCCAGTTCATGGAGGTCGATTTTGAAGGGGCGCGACGCTGGTTCGATGTCACCTCCGGTAAGTGGATCCAAGGGTTGATCGCCCATTGGCAGCATGAACGTCGTGTCTATGTCGTCACCATAACGCCGGAACTGGAAGACTCAGAGTATCAGCGCTGGCCGAGAATACTCAGTGCCGGCAGCCGCTCGAAGTCTTTGATCACAGACCATTTTGATCAATAATCCAGTGCAAAACAGGGAGCTGCTCCGATGCATCAATCGCTTGATTCTATGGATAGGATTCTGACAACAGCCGATTAACCTGAGTGATTGACTCTTCGCTATCCCACTCCACAGGGCCAATCGCCTTAAATCTCAAAACGCCTTGTTTGTCGATCAGGAAGCTGCTGGGATAAACCTTGATACGCCAATCCTTAGTCACCGATTTATCCGCATCGAGCAGCACGGGGAAGTTGAATCCCAACTTACTGGCAATACGTGCAACCCGATTTCTGTTCTCATTGACATTCACTGCAAGCACCAGCAGATCATCCATTTTCATCTGTTCAGCAAGCCTGATTAATGAAGGCATCTCCTCGATACAGGGTGGACACCAACTCGCCCAGAAATTAATCAGCACCACCTTCCCTTTCGCTTTAGAAAGATTGTACTGCACCTGGTTAAGGTCTCTCAATTCAATTTTTGCCGGTAAAGTTTGCGGCTCAACCTCTTCCAACCATCCTGCGTTTGTCATTTGACAGAACAGAAACAACACCCCCCCAAACATCAGCGCATAATCCTTTCTGGTGATTGTTAGATTGACAAAATATCGAGTTGCGGTCATCTCGTACTCATTTAATTCATGCTACCAGGGCGCTTATATTACACCGTTCATTTCGAAGCAGCTCCGCTTTTCCAATGAGTTAGTCTTTAACAGTAGCAGGTTTTTAGTTTGGTCCAGCACCTTGAGTGAACACTGTGAAACACCTTACTTTTTATTTTCAGTCACAAAATTCTTAAAGTTTTTTCAGTCTACGTCGATTATTGACTGTGAAAATGGAATCAATCATAGAAATATAGGGAGTCTCTGATAACTTCAAACCGGTGCGACCAAAAGCAGTTCTCGTGAAACACCTATGTTGACGAACAT
>JAHRHW010000229.1 GCA_019100305.1 Candidatus Thiodiazotropha taylori
GTCTGGCCGAACAGATCGATACCGCTCAGGATGCGATCCTGACCATCGATGGATTCAGCATCACGGGTGCCTCGAATACTGTAACCAGCGCCATTTCCGGTGTGACCCTGAGTCTGACCGGTGCCGGTTCATCCACCATCAATATCACCCGTGACAATACCGAGATCGAAGAGCGAATCAGCGGTTTTGTCGATGCCTACAATACACTGATCTCCACGATCGATGAGTTGGAGGCGGGTTCTCTCTATAACGACAGCAGTCTACGGCGTATCAAACAAGGTTTTGTCGACGTCATCAATCAAACTGTGGATATCGGTGGTGATACGGCCTATCTCTTTGAAATCGGCATCACCCGTGATAGAGATGGTGTTTTATCGGTCGATAGTAGTGAACTTTCCACCATCTTGGCCGATGACTTCAATAGAGTGACACAGATACTCTCTGAAGCAACCACAGGCTATGCGACCAGGTTCTACAACTATACCGAATCGTTATTGGAAGTTGGGGGGCTACTGGATAGTAAGAATGAGACCCTGAATAGCCAGAAAGACTCTGTGCAGACTCAGATCGAACGTCAGGAGTTGCGTTTGCAGACTTTTGAGGCCAAGCTCATCGAGCAGTTTGCCGCACTCGATCAGACCATGGCTGTATTGACCAGTACCAGTGAGTATCTGACCAATCAGCTTTCGTCATTAAATAACAGTAACAACTAGCCTGATTTAAGGTTAGAATTTAATCGACCACCAAGAAGGTAGAATGATGGTAAAGAATCCGGCTATCAACAGTTATCGTCAAGCAGCCTCATCCGAGGCGATGTATGCTACCCCTTTTCGGTTGGTACAGATGCTTATGACCGGTGCGCTGGACGGCATGGCGAATGCCAGAGGCTCGATTATCCGCAAGGAGCATGAAGCTCGAAACAACGAAATCAAATGGGTGATCTCGGTGATCGATGCATTGCGCGGTGCTTTGGATTTCGAACAGGGCGGCGAGATTGCCAACAATCTCGATATGCTCTACGACTACATGATCCGTCGCCTCTTCACCGCGAACGTTGAGCAGGATGTGGACGCCCTCGATGAAGTGATCTCCCTGTTAAAAGAGATCAAAACTGCATGGGATGCCATGCCGGAAGTGATCCAGAATGCGTCCAATATCAAGGATGTGGTTAGAGATCTGTAACTTCTTGCCTTCTCCAATCTGACTGTGGAGGGCCTGTTTGGTGTCTCAGCTTCAGCAAAATCTCAGCCAGGCACTTGCATTGAGCCAAAGGATATTCGATTTGGCACAGGATGCTGCCTGGGCAGAGATGGAGCAGGCAGACCGCCAGCGAATCACCCTTCTGGAATCCGTCTTCAGCGATGCGGAGTTCCAGCAGAAGTCAGATGACTACCGGCCCCAGTTGCGCAAAATTGCAGATCTCAACGAGCAGGCCTTGGTATTATGCGCCGACGCCAAAGGGAAACTGAATCAACAGGGCCGCTCGCTGAAGGTCGGAAGAAAGGCACTTTCGGCCTATAAAAGAAACTCTTTAGATTGAAGTTCGAGTTGGCGGATAGCCTAGTATCTACTCCTAGCCCGCGTTCATCCGAAATAGTCAGCATCAAAATCACGATTTCACTGCCGAGGTGTTGGTACCTGACCACATCTCCCTGATCAGTCCTGCCAATCCCAGGGTGGGGGGTGGTGTATCGTGGGCAATCAGGCTGTGCAGCTGTTTAAGGTTGTGAAAGGGGACATTGGGGTACATGTGATGTTCGATATGGTAATTCATCTGCCAGTAGAGAAAAGCCAGCAGTGGATTCAGCAGTATGGTGCGTGAGTTCTGACGGAAGTCAGAAACATCGCCCTGCATACCGAAATGCTGGCCGGCCGCCAAGACCACATTGAACCAGGTCAGAATGAAAGGTGCCAGGGTGATAATGAAGAGCAGTGGCCAGTCTCCGCTGACGATGAACAGGCTGGCCAGCATCAGGTGTCCCGCTAACATGAAACGCGCCCAATGAATCACATTTTGGCGCTGCTTTGAGTGCTTGTTGGGAAACAGTCTGTCGCTCCAGGAACCACGCATGATGCCCAGGCTGTTCTCTGTGGTGATCCTGATGGCCCGATAGCAGAGAGGCAGGTTGAAGGTGAGTGCCCAGAGCCAGGAAGCCAGCGAGAGTTTCTGCGGCAGTATCACCTCCTGGTCGAGCTCCTTGTGTACCGTGTATTTATGGTGATAGGCGTGGCTGACTGAGAAATAGTAGGGATTGTTCCAGCTTAAGAAGGCAAACAGTTTGTAAAAGAAACTGTTGATGCGCTTGGATTTGAAAACGGTTCTGTGCATCAACTCATGTCCGGCGCCAGACCACCCCAGAAATGCGTAGGCAGCACCGTGCAAGGCGATTGCGACCACGCCCATCAGCCAGGCGCCGTGACTCAGAAAATGGTAGGCACTGGCGCCGGTAACGCTAAGCAGTGCCAGATGGAGAAAGATAAAAAGGCCGCCCTTGAGGTCGCTTTTTCTCATCAGCGGAGTGAGTTGCTGTCTGGAGAGGGGCGTCCGGTACCATGAAATCCTGGGCTGTCTCAATTGAGAATCTCCCGGGTGCTGCCGATCAGCATGAAAGCGAGCATGGTGTGCGCGACATGTACTATCTCATGGGTCTGGGAAAAGCCGTCAAGGAAGCGGGTGACATCATCATGAATCTGTGAGCGGAAGTCGTGCCAGACAATGGTCGCATCATCGGCAGCCATGCTTAACGCATTTTCTGTATCACATCTGACCGTCTCGAAGTCATGACCACCATCGATGAAGATCAGTTGAAAGCGTTTCAGAAAGTTCTGCTGTTGTGGGTCTATCGTGGTGCTGTCCTGATAGAGCTGGGTGACTTTTTCTCTCAGTTTGCTCTCCGCCCGATTGATATAGATCGCCCCATGCTTGGCAAAGTTATCTTTCAGATGCTCATCATTGGCATTGCCGTCGTTCAAATAGTCGGCTTCACTGATACTCTCCTGGGTGGCGGTGGTATTCGGGTCGATATCGATGGTGATGATTTCCGTCGAGTCGGAGGAGTTACGGGCGAACAGGAGTGTGGTGGCTCCCATATAGGTGCCGAATTCAAATATCGCTGCGGGTGAGATGAGTTTGACAAAGGAGACCAGGATCGCGCTCTCCAGCAGAGTCAGTCCGCCAATGGCACTGCTTGGAATGTTGACGGTGAACTCCGTGTTCTGCTCCTGATAGCGGTTTTCGACGGCCTGGAAAACCACCTTCGGTCGGATTTCGATAATCTTTGAGGTGCTGCTGTTCTGCTTGGTCATGGGTGATCCTTACTGCTGGGCTGATTACTCTTGAAAGGCACTATCATCTGTTTGCTGTTGACGGCTGATTGCTGTCTGCCGGGATGAAGTACATGATGGTCTCTGACCAGCCTTCGGTGTAGTGCCGGAGATAGACCCGATAGTCGGGGCATAGTCCGGTAATGTATTCAAAAATCGTGCGGAAATCCGCCGCCTGGTGATAGACCGCGATGGCCAGGTTGGGCCGGTCCTGCACAATGTGTCCTCTGGCCCCATGCAACGCCTGCAGTTCCCAACCTTCCAGGTCCATCTTTATGAAGCTGACCTGTGTGTTGACATGTTGGTCCAGGGTGGTGACTCGTATCTGTTGGCTGCTGCGCGGATCGACAGCACTGGCCGATCCCGCCTCGGCATTGAAGGGCAGCTGGCCCTGCTGATCCGAGAGGCCCTGGTCGATGAATTCGATATCCCGCTGCTGCTGCAGACGACGACGGGCGTTTGCCAGATTGGTTACTGATGGCTCAAACAGATAGACCTTGCGATAGTCTGAATATCGATGGCAGAAGGCTTCCGTGGTATCCCCATCATAACCACCCCCATCCACAAATACATGGGCTTTGGTTGGATCGATAAACGGTTCGAAATATTGCGCCTCCGGTCTTACGGAATAGGCGCTCATCGGGTGATAATCGCCGCTCAGACGAAAATGGAGCAGGTCCTTCAGGGTCTGTTGCGACACCTCATCCGCCAATGCCCCGTAGAGCTTGTTCCATGCGGACAGATGATTACTGACCTCGTCACGGGTCTGGCTGACAAACCAGGGGAACTTGAAGCGCTGGGGCAGATGGCCGCATAGATCAGCCAGGGACAGGAGTTCAATCGCATCATGATGCTGCAATCGACGGGCGGCAGAAACCGGTGCTATGCACATCGCGCAGTTGACCACCATGGCCCGCTCTGGCAGTTGCTCAGTGGTTATCACTGGCTTGTTGTTCCAGTGGGTTCCGCTGGCTGCAAAGTCATCGATGATGCCATCGATTTCGATCGCCTGCATGACCTCGGCGGCATGTTCATTTCGCCCCAACAGGTAGCGTCTGCCAGAAGCCGAATCCGAGACAAAGGCCTCCACCAGGCGGTTGCCTTCAGCCGGTTTTGCCGTAGCCTTTTGCAGCAGCGCGCCAATATTCAGCATGGCTAATCCCGGCTGCTGCTGGGGCTCGGCTTGGCTGCAATGCTGACCCATTGACGTTGCTCGAAAGAGCTTATCATGGCTTCGAACATGCGCGTTCCCTCCAATGCAAGTTCCCCACTGAAGACCTCATCCGAGTGCCATTGTGAACTCTCTTGGTAGCTTGTCAGACCGTTGGCGATATCCTGGTAGAGATTGGCAAACGCCTCGATAAATCCCGCAGGGTGCCCCGCCTTGAAGCGGCTATAGCGATCCGCTCCGGCGACCTCTGTGGTCTCCCCCCGGTCGAGAATCTGTCGCCGACCATCGGCGTGGGAGAGTAGCAGCTCTTCCGGGTTTGTCTGTAACCACTCCGCTGAGGCGCCACTGCCATAGATGCGAATCTTCAATCCGTTGCGATGTCCCAGGGCCGCTTTGCTGAACCAGAACTGGCCCATGATCTGCTCACTGTATCGGCATAGGCAGGAGACATTGTCGATGACGTCGAACCAGCCGTAGTTGGCCTGGTCTGCAACCACCTCCAAGGGATGCTGAGCTGTCAGGTAGTGGATCAGCTGATGCAGGTGGACTGCCAGATCGAGATAGATGGTGGGAATCTCGCCATCATGCAGTCGCCATGCCTGGGGTATGGGTTTCTCCCCCTGGTTGTCCACTCTGCGAAAACCTTCCTGAGGCATCTCTGCCTGAAAGTGGAGGATCCTGCCAAGCTTGCCACTGCGGATCAGGCTGCGCAGTTCGCGCAGCATGGGATAGCCGGAGTAGTTGTAGGTGACCGCAAGAAAGCCGTTTTGTCTGTTGCGGGTCGCCAGGATCTGCTCGATCTCTGCGCTGCTGGCGGCGAGGGCTTTTTCACAGATCACCGCAACCCCTTGGGCCAGACATTCGCAGACTATGGTCTGGTGTGAGGGGGTAGGGGTCAGAATCGCCACCGCATCCAGTTGCTGCTGCTCTTTTCTGATCATCTCCGACCAATCGTCGTATACCCGTTCAGCGGCCACCCCGTAAGCTTTGGCGCTATCCCGGTTGATCGAAGGATCCTCACTGAACGCGCCGGCCACCAGCTGCCACCGACCATCCATGCGGCATGCGCTGTAGTGGGTATAGCCGACTGCTGAGTCCAGCGCACCACCAATGAAGGCTAAGGCAAGGGGTCTGGCTGACATTCACAACTCCTCAATTCAGGCTCACTCCAGTGTGTAAAGCTTACCCTCAAGAATACTCTGATAGAGCCCGTATTGCTCCTCGACGGATGAAGAGCCAAAGAAAAACACCCCAGCCCTGCCATAGGGACTGGGTTCAATCGTGTCTCCCGAGGTGGCAAGGGGGACAAACAGTCGTATATCCACCGGCTTGGTAAATTGGTAGCCCCACAACAGAGTGCCCTGCCTGGAGGTGACGGTATGACGGGTGATCAGCGCCTGCAGTTGATGGTTTTCCCTGGCCTGGGGCGCTTCACCAAGAAAGCAGGCTGCATAGTTGGCGGCATAGGGGTAGCCCGTTGCCAGTTCGATCAGCAAGGCATAGAGGTCGCCGGGACAGCGCCGGGTCGCTTCGATGATCCAGTAATTACTGTCGCGACAGATGAACTGGGTGTGGATCAGACCATCCGCCAGGCTCAGGGCGGAGGCGAGTCGGCCTATGTCCTGCCTGATGGCCGCGAGGGTCTGGCGGGGAAAATCATCCGCCAGCCGGCTGGTGTCGACGGTGAAGGGATTGCTGGTGCAATCCTCCCGAACCAGGAAATCCGCCACAATTCTGCCGGCATGAAGAAAGGCGGAGTGGCTGTAGAGCTGCCCCTGAATATACTCCTCAATGATCGTCTCGCCTCGGTCGGAGGCTTGAGACGCTTCGGATTGTGCCTCGGCCAGCTTGTCGGCGGTCGCCTCATGTACCACCCTAATGCCCCTTCCGCTGAAGGAGTCGACCGGTTTTACAATTACCGCTTCAACTTCTGATAGCTGATCCAATGTCAGGCGCCTGGGGACGGGTAATGCCATTGCTTCGGCGATCTTACGGAAGGCGTGTTTGTTATTGATGCTGTCTGTGGTGGAGAGGGAGTCGATATTGGGATAACGGCCCTGGTTGATCTCTGCACAGGCCCGATAGGAGAGGTCGGTGCAGCCGGGTATCAGATAGTCAAACCCGTGGGTCTCGACAAATGCACCAAGCTGCTTGGTGTCAGAGTAGTCCAGTTGCGTGTAGTTCTCCGCCAGTTTTGCCAGGGTCTCTGCAGGCCTGTTTCCCACCACCCATACCTCATGACCCAAATCACGCAGCGCCCGGTAGATCGGCACGGCAGCACGATTGGTATCCACCAGTAGGCTTCGGCTGGTCATGCTCACCCTGTCCCGGCAGCCTCTCGAACGATGTTGGCAATGCGTTCAACCGTCGCTGCTTCGAGCTCACCATATAGGGGTAGGCAGATCACCTGCTCTGCCGCAGCAACCGCATTTTGCAGGCGATCCGGAGAGGCGGAGGCAAGCCCCCGATAGGCCGGTAGCTGACTGATCAGAGGATAGAAGTATCGACGTCCGTAGATGGACTCATCTTTGAGGATCTGATAGAGCTGATCCCGACTTTTACCATAGATCTTCTGCTCGACAAAGATCGGACAGTAGGCGCCGTTGGGCGTCAGGTCATCGATTGGTTCGAGCAAGCGGATCCCAGGAATGTTACTCAACAGTTGTCGGT
>JAHRHW010000230.1 GCA_019100305.1 Candidatus Thiodiazotropha taylori
GAATGTGATTGAGCGGATCCAGGTAGGCGTCTCTGCGACGGATCGATTGCTGCAGAACAGGGGCGTCATCGAGCAGTTCATTCAGCTGGGCGATGGTCAGAATTTCAGCGCAGGTCAGTTCGTATTCGCGCTTGATCATATCGAAAATCGTTCGGCTGGTAGGCTTATCCAGACAGAGATCGGCGTACTTTTGCGCGATGGTCATGTTGGTCTTGGTCAGGGCCATCTGGGCGTTATTCAGCAGGGCGTGAAAGAAGGGCCACTCCTGATACATGGTGCGCAGCTGTTTCAATCTGCCAGGCTTGTTTTTGCGCCAGTTGGCCAAACCGCTGCCGATGCCATACCAACCGGGCAGATTCTGCCGCGACTGTCCCCAGCCGAATACCCAGGCGATCGCTCTTACCGAGGACTTGGAACGGTTACCCTTGGTCCGATGGGAGGGCCTGGAGCCGATGTTCATCAGGCCGATCTCATTAACCGGGGTCGCCTCGTAGAAGTAGTCGAGAAATCCGGGAGTCTGTTCAGTGAGTTTACGAAACTGTTGCTCACCAAGCGCGGCGATCTGTTGCATGATCTGGGTGTAGTCCTGTCGCTCCTCCTTGACTCGGGATACCAGGCCCTGACTGGCTTTCAGCAGGCCGGTGATACCCATGGTCAGTTCGTAGATGGCTGTCTCCTGATTGCTGTATTTATAGGAGAGAACTTCACCCTGTTCAGTAAATTTGATTTCGCCGTTGACGGTGTTTTTCGGCTGGGCGAGGATCGATTGATGGGTTGGTCCACCACCCCGCCCCACTGTACCTCCACGGCCGTGAAACAGTCGGCAGCGCAGTTTTTCCCGGTCGGCGAGGTCGATGATCCGCTGCTGTGTCTGGTAGAGATTCCAGGCTGAGGCCATGATGCCCCCATCCTTGGCTGAGTCGGAATAACCGAGCATGATCTCCTGCCGCCGATGGTTGGCATTCAGCAGGTTCTGATAGCAGGGGTTGGCGAACAGGCTTTTCAGAATCTCTTCACAACGCTTCAGATCGTCGATGGTTTCAAACAGGGGAGAGATCTCCAGCCGGCAGAACCAGCTGCCCTGTTGCAAGCCGAGCAGTCCGGAGAGGCTGCCGAGCAGTGCCACCTCCATGATGTCACTGGCCTGGTGGGTCATGGAGATCACGTACTGACCGATGACGTTTGGGCTGATGCTGGTTTGGGTTTCAGCAATCAGATCGAATACCGCCAGCATCTTGCGGCTCTCCTCCGATAAGCGGTCTCTCTGCAGCGGCTTGGTCAGACCGTTACTGATTTTGTCGTCAAGCAGGGCCAGTCTCTGTTCGGTATCGAGCTGCAGGTAGTTATCCGCATCGCCGCTCTGCTTGAGGATCTCCGCCACCGCTTCGCTGTGCAGTTTCGACTCCTGACGAATGTCCAGTGACATCAGGTAAAAACCAAAGGTCTCCGCCAGGTGTATCAGCTCCTGCAAGGCGCCCTCAGCCGCATCGCCATCGCCATGGCTCAAGAGGGAGTTGTAGATCAGTTTCAGATCCCGTTGGAAGGCCTGTTCATCGGTATAGGCAGCGGCGTGACCGGACTCCTCAAGCGACTCGCCCGGCAGAGCAGGCATGGTCAGGCGTAATCGTTCACGCATGATGTAGAGCTTGCGCCGATAGGGCTCATCCTCGAAGCGGCGGGGATTGTCACAGAACAGCTGTTTGCAGATTTCGTTGTCGGTCTTCAGGCTCTCGGTAAAGGCCCAATTGGGATTACAGAAGCGGTTGGAGAAAGTCAGTTCGGCGATCAGGCTGTCGACCCGGCGGATATACTCCTGCAGAATAGTCTGCTGCTGCAGGGTCAGGGCAAGACGGGTAACCTCCGGTGTGACGAAGGGGTTGCCGTCCCGGTCGCCACCAATCCAGGATCCGAAGCGGATGAAGGGTGAGAGTTGTACTCCGTGATAGTCGGGATGCTCTCCATAGACGCGTTCGATACCTGCCCGCAGCCGTCGATAGACCTGAGGTACCGCATCAAACAGGCTGCTTTGAAAATAGTGCAGACCGAGACGTATCTCGTTGCGCACTTCGGGACGAACCGCCCGGACCTCTTCGGTTTTCCAGAGTGTCTGGATCTGGGTCTTGAGTGAACGAATGGTCTGCTCGCGTTGCTCAAGTCGCCGTTTGGGGGCATCCAGATCCTCGCTGGTGAGAAAGATACGGCGCAACAGGTTCATGATCACCAGCCGTTTGGACTCGGTTGGGTGGGCCGTGAATACCGGAATGTAGGCTGCATCATCGAGTATGCTCTGCAGCTGATGCGGTTTGATATCCTGAGCATGAAACGCCCGCAGGGTATGGTCGAATGAGCCCTGCCATAACTCCTGGCCCTTGCCGGCGATGCGTCTGCGCTGGCGATGCAGAAAAGCCTCCTCTGCAATATTCACCAGCACGAAATAGATACTGAAAGCCCTGACGACGGCACTGAGCGTTTCCGGTTGCAGGGAGAGAATCAGCCGGGTGAGACGATCGTAAAGGGCAGGATCGTGCTTTCGATTCAGCTTGATGTAGCCTTTGCGCAGGCGCTCGACAACCGTATAGGTATCCTTGCCGACCTGTTCCTGCAGAACCTCACCCAGCAGTGTCCCCAGCAGACGCACACGGCTTCGAAGATTCTTGTCATGTTTAACACAGGCTTTGGTAAAACTGTCGGTCATTGTCAGCGGATCTATGTTTTAAGTTTATCTAGTAAACAGTAGCAGGGATATCACCCTGCCACACCCTATAGGGGAGGGGGTTGTATCGACATGATTTTTATCTGAATCAGAAACTGAATAGCAATTAATAGGTATCCAGAAGCTGATATCGGTTTGTTTGCGTTTGTTAGCGGTGTTTGGCGAGTATTTGCGGAAAAATGACCTTTAAACCAGCACCATCTCGATCCCGTCTTTCAACACTTGATCGATGAACTGTTGTTGCCACTGCTCACCGAGCCGCTGCTCGATTACTTCGAGTACCAGATAGCGGGGTTTCAGCCCGGTCTCATCGGTATAGCGGCTGAGTCCTTGCTGACAGGCAGGGCAGCTGGTCAGCAGCTTGATCTCCGCTGGTTGTGCTCTTTTGGAGTGGATTGCCTGGATGCCTTTGTTAAGCTCTTCCGACTTGCGGAAACGCAGCTGATTGGCAATATCAGGGCGACTGGTGCCCAGGGTGCCCGCTTCGCCGCAGCATCGATCGCTAAGCTCCACTGGCTTACCGGTTAAACCGGAGACCACCTGCAACGGATTATACTGTTTGATCGGCGTATGGCAGGGATCGTGGTAGAGATACTCGGTCTCCTGCCTGCCGTCGAGGGCAATCCCCTTCTCCATCATATACTCATGAATATCGAGCAACCGGCAGCCGGGAAAGATCTTTTCAAACTGATAGGCCTGCAGCTGATCCATGCAGGTGCCACATGAGACAAGCACGGTCTTGATGTCCATGTAGTTGAGGGTGTTGGCGATGCGGTGGAACAGTACCCGGTTTTCGGTGGTGATCTGTCGGCCTCTGGCATGCAGGCCGGCGGCGGTCTGCGGGTAACCGCAGCAGAGATAACCGGGTGGCAGGATGGTTTCCGCCCCCAACTCGTTGAGCATTGCCAGAGTGGCCAGGCCGATCTCACTGAACAGCCGTTCGGATCCGCAACCGGGAAAATAGAACACCGCATCGCTCTCCTCGCTGATCCGCTCGGGATTGCGCAGGATCGGTACGGAACGGGTATCCTCCAGTTTCAGGGCGTCCCGCAGGGTCTGTTTCGGCGGTTCGACACGGATCGGTTTCTGCAGCATCTCAACGGCCAGGTTTTGCGGTTTTGGGTTACCGGTGGTTGCATGGGGTGGTTGATCCTGCTGCTTCAGCAGCCCGGTTTTGGCCGCCAGGGTATGGCCCAGGTTGAGACCTTTGAAACCCCACTCCGCCAGACCCCGACGCATCCAGCGAATCGCTGTCGGGTTGGTCATATTGAGAAAGCTCATGGCGGCCTTGGCCCCCAGGCTGGAGCGCTTCTTGCCCCGGTCGATGAGGATCTTGCGCATCAGGGTGGTGACATCGCCGAAATCGATATTCACCGGACAGGGGCTCTCGCACTTGTGGCAGATGGTGCAGTGGTCGGCAACATCGTTCATTTCGGTGAAATGTTGCAGGGAGATACCGCGTCGGGTCTGCTCTTCATAGAGAAAGGCCTCGATGATCAGGCCGGTGGCAAGAATCTTGTTGCGTGGCGAGTAGAGCAGGTTGGCCCTGGGGATATGGGTCATACAGACCGGCTTGCATTTACCGCAGCGCAGACAGTGTTTGATCTCATCGTTGAGGGTGCCGAGTTCGCTCTCCTCAAGAATGATCGCCTCCTGCTCCAGCAGTCGCAGCGAGGGGGTATAGGCCATCTCAAGGTCGGCGCCGGCGATCAGTTTGCCCCGGTTGAAGCGGCTTTCCGGATCGACCTGCTGTTTGTACTCGGCAAAGGCTTCCAGTTTCTCCTGCTCCATATACTGCAGCTTGGTCAGACCGATGCCGTGTTCCCCGGAGATGGCGCCATCCAGGCTGAGAACCAGATCCATGATCCGATCGACGATCCGGTCTGCCTGCTGCAGCATCGCATAGTTGTCCGAGTGGACCGGTATATTGGTATGCACATTGCCATCTCCGGCATGCATGTGCAGGGCCACGAAGAGACGTGAGTCGCGTAGTCGGGTATGGATTTCACGCATCGCAAGGCGTAGATTCCTCACCTCCTGACCGGAGAAGATCTCATCCAGGCGGGTGGCGATCTCGGTCCGGTAGGAGACCACCAGATCCCGTCTCAGCAGCAGATCCAGCAGCCGGTCATCTTTTCGGATCAGGGATCTGTCGAGGCCGTTGACCAGCTGGATATTCTCCTCCGCCGAGGCTTCAATGCGGCTCAACAGGGTATGCCAGCGGTTTCTCGCCTGTTCTACGGCCTGTTTGGCCAGGTCGAGCTTGGCCTGCAGAATGGAGCGGTTTTCGTCGCTCGCTTCAAAGTCGTCATCCGCTTTACGAAGTGAGTGATCACCAACCAGGTAGGCCAAGACTTCATCCGCAATGGTGATCTTGTTACGGATCGACTCCTCGATATTGATCCGCTCGATGCCGCGACTGTAGTCGGCCAGTTTGTCCAGCGGAATGACCACATCCTCATTGATCTTAAAGGCGTTGGTATGGGCTGAGATGGCGGCGGTGCGTGAACGGTCGAGCCAGAAGTTGCGACGTGCCTCGGGACTGCTGGCGATAAACGCCTCCCCTTCCCGAGCCTGGGTCATGCGCACCACCTCATCGGCGGCGCTCTCCAGCAGCGCCAGGTCATCGCTCACCAGATCGGCCAGCAGTACCATCTTTGGTCGTTCATGCCTGGCCGCCTTGGTGGAGTATTTTACCGCTTTCAAATAGCGCTCATCCAGATGTTCCAGACCGGCGAGCAGTACTTCTTCGTGTTTGTTCAGATAGTCCGTGAGCTCGACAATTGCCGGCACCGCTTTACCGATATCGGCGCCAAAAAACTCAAGACAGAGGGTACGAACCTGCTTGGGCATGCGATGCAGAACAAACCGGGCTGAGGTGATCAGGCCGTCACAGCCCTCTTTCTGTACGCCGGGCAGTCCAGAGAGAAACTTGTCGGTAACATCCTTGCCCAGACCTACTTTGCGGAAGGCCTGACCGGGCATGTTGAGGGTCTCCGCTTCACCCAGCTGCCGCTTGCCGCTGCTGTCGTAGCGGGTGAGTCTGAAGCTGACTTCCGGCTGATCGTGAATCTTGCCCAGGTTGTGGTTGAGCCGTTCGATCTCCAGCCACTCCCCCTGGGGGGTGACCATCCGCCAACTGGCCAGGTTATCCAGGGTGGTACCCCATAGGACCGCCTTCTTTCCGCCCGCATTCATGGCGATATTGCCGCCGATGGTCGAGGCGTCCTGGGAGGTGGGATCGACGGCAAAGGCGAGCCCTTTGGCATCCGCTTTTTCTGACACCCGGCGGGTCACCACTCCGGAGCCGACCTGGATGGTTGGCACTTCATGATCGACACCTGGCAGGCTGCTCGATTCGATCTCGGCGATCCCGTCAAGCTTCTCCGTATTGATCACCGCGCTGTGTGGATCCAGGGGGACGGCACTGCCGGTGTAACCGGTACCGCCGCCACGGGGAATCAGGGTCAGGCCGGAGTCGATACAGGCCTTGACGATCGGCGCCACCTCCTCTTCCCGGTCCGGGGTGATCACGACGAACGGGATCTCCACACGCCAGTCGGTGGCATCCGTCGCATGGGATACCCGGGCCAGGCCGCTGAAGTCGATGTTATCCGGCCGGGTCAGGCCGATCAGGTTACGCTTGGTTCTTCGGCGCAGCGCCAGCAGTTCGTCGAAACGCCGGGAAAATTCGTCGACGGCGCTACGGGTGGCGGCGTGCAGTTCCAGTGCCTGCTGGTTGTTATTGGCCCTGGACTCGAACTGCACAAGGCGATGGTTCAGGGCGTCGATGAGTGCCTTTCGTCGCTGCTCATTATCCAGCAGGTCATCCTGCAGGTAGGGGTTGCGGCTGATCACCCACATATCCCCCAGGATCTCAAACAGCATTCTTGCGGAACGGCCAGTGCGACGGGTGCCCCTCAACTTCTCGATCAGGGTCCACATGGGTTTGCCGAGGAACCGGATAACGATCTCCCGGTCAGAGAAGGAGGTATAGTTATATGGGATTTCTCGAATCCGCGCAGTGGGCTGCTTGTTCATCGGATGCAGGATAGTTCCAGAAGCGAAACGGCCTATTGTAACCTAAAAAAACAATGGGTCTTCAGTTTATAACTATAGAATTTATCAATAATATCGATCTTCAATCCATCTATGGGGTGAAATAATGAAAAGTAGACACAGCCTTATTGCCAGAACATTAGGATTATCAGCAACTTTCCTGCTTCTACACAGCACGGTTCCGGCGCTGGCCGGGGAGGTGGAGAAGGCGGTGGAGTATCGACAGGGTGTGATGAATGTCTACAGTTGGAACATGAAGGCCATGGGCGACATGATGAAGGGTAAAACCGAGTTTGATAAGGCGCGCTTTGCCGCTCACGCCGAGGAGTTGTCCAACGCCTCAAAATTCAAACTGATGAACGGCT
>JAHRHW010000231.1 GCA_019100305.1 Candidatus Thiodiazotropha taylori
CCCCACAAGCAGCTTTGTAGCTACTTGTGGGAGTGTGGGAGAGATGGTATCTACCGTTTCACTCAGGGTGTAGGGTGGGGCCATGCCCCACCAAGCCTCTTCGATTCAAATCGATATTAATTGGGTTAAACCCTAAGATTTTGAAAGCGCTAGATAGGTCTGATGCAATCGTTCAGTTGCTTCGGTCAATGCAGCCAGGTCCCCGTTGTTCTCAATGATATCGTCCGCACCGTTCAGTCGGGTCTGACGATCGGCCTGGCTGGCAAGGATCTGGGTGATTTGTGACTCGTCCAGGTTATCCCGTTCTGATACCCGTTGATACTGCAGAGACTCATCGCAGTCCACTACCAGGATACGTTCCGCGATATCCTCTTGCCCGGTCTCGAACAGCAGAGGGATGACCAGTACCACATAGGGGGCTGTCTGTCGTTCAACCCAATCCTCCATGGCCTCTCTGATCGGCGGGTGGAGTATGGATTCGAGACGTTTTCTTTGACTCGGGTCGTTGAAAACGATCTTTCTCAAAGCACCCCGATTCAACTTTCCCTGCTGGTCGATCAGGTGATCACCGAAGGTCTCCTCTATCCGGCTCAATGCCGGTGAGCCGGGTTGCACCATCCGATGCGCCAGCCTGTCCGCATCGATGACCGGCACGCCAAGGGTTTCAAAATGGTTGGATACAGCGCTTTTACCGCTGCCGATTCCCCCGGTAAGGGCTACGGTCAGCACAGGGATTACAAGCCGGACCAGCGAAGATAGGCCTGATTGATCTGAGAGCCCCACATCAGACTGATCCAGCCGGCCGCCGCCAGATAGGGGCCAAAAGGTATTGGAATATTCCGGTCACGGCCTCTGACAACGATCAGCAGAATACCGACGACGGCACCGACCAATGCGGAGAGTAGAATGATCTGTGGCAGATACTGCCAGCCCAGCCAGGCGCCGAGCATGGCCAGCAATTTGAAATCGCCATAGCCCATGCCCTCCTTGCCGGTGAGTTTTTTGAATAACTGAAAGACACTCCACAGTGCCATATAACCTGCGATGGCACCGATAACGGCCGATTCGAGGTCGGTGAAAAGGCCGTTGATATTGACCAACAGGCCGAGCCACAGAAAAGGCAGCGTGATGTTGTCCGGCAACAGTTGCACATCGAAGTCGATCACGGTCAGGGCAATCAGGCTCCAGGTCAACAACATCGCAGCGGCTGCTTCCCAGGAAAAACCGAAATGGTAGGCAATCCAGAGTGATAACAAACCGGTTACGGCTTCGATGATCGGGTATCTGGCACTGATCGGATTCTGACAGTTGGAACAACGACCTTTCAGAAGCAGCCAGCTGATAATCGGGATATTCTCCCAGGGACGTATCTTATGTTGGCACTTTGGGCATTGAGAGGCCGGGGTGTTGAGATTGTAAACTTCAGTTTCAGTTGAATCTTCGGATGCCAAGCCTTTTAGCTCGTCACAGTCCCGGTGCCACTGCTGCTCCATCATTTTTGGCAGGCGATGAATTACAACATTCAGAAAGCTGCCAACAATCAATCCTATGACTAATGCCAATAAGAGATAGGCCGCAAAGTTAGCCTGTAAAAAATCAAAGACAATCACAAAGGTTCTGCTTATTTATTACTTTACGAGTCGGTATGATCGATTAGATCGCTGTGCCCATCTTGAATATTGGCAGGTACATGGCAACCACGAGTCCGCCTACAAGAGTACCCAGTACAACCATGATTAGTGGCTCCATCAAACTGCTCATGGCATCCACAGCGTTGTCGACCTGCTCTTCATAGAAGTCTGCAACTTTATTCAGCATATCATCCAGAGAGCCGGATTCTTCACCAATCGATACCATCTGTACGACCATATTTGGAAAGATATTTCTCTGCTTCATGGCAAGTTGTAAAGACTGGCCGGTGGCTACATCTTCGCGCATGCGCAATACTGCGTCGCTATAGACGACATTACCAGTGGCGCCAGCGACTGAATCTAATGCCTCTACAAGGGGTACGCCGGCTGCGGACATGGTTGCAAGAGTCCTTGAAAATCTGGCAATTGCAGATTTGTTCAGGATCATGCCGATCACTGGAATCTTAAGTAGCATTCTGTCGATTGTGTGCCTGAGTTTTCGCGACCGCTTCCATACACTTATGAAGAAATATACAAAAATAACGACACCACCTAGTATTACCCACCACCAGTCACGCACAAAGTGGGACATGCTCACTACCATTTGAGTAAAGGCTGGTAGCTCTGCACCAAAGTTTGAAAAGAGGCTTTCAAACTGGGGTATAACAAAAATCAACAGGATTGCCGTAACAACGATAGCTGCAGCAACGATGGCTGCAGGGTAGAACATCGCTTTTTTGATTTTTGCTTTTATGGATTCTGTCTTTTCTTTGTAAGTGGCAATCTTGTGCAGAAGAGTCTCCAATACACCTGCATGCTCACCGGCTCTGACAAGGTTTACAAAAAGATCCTCAAAATGAAGAGGATGCTTCTTAAGAGCGTCTGCCAAGGCAGTACCACCTTCTACATCTGCTTTGATGGTAAGAATCAGCTCCTGCATTGAGGGGTTTTCATGTCCCCTTCCTACAATATCGAAGGCCTGGACCATGGGTACGCCAGCCGACATCATTGTTGCAAGTTGCCTACTGAAGACCGTTACGTCAGCACTTGTTATCGGTTTTTTGCGATTTAGGATCGAAGTGGCTTTCTTTCTGACCTTTATAGGGTTTATCCCCTGGCGACGAAGGTCAGCTTTCACCATATTGACATCGGTAGCCCGAGACTCACCAGAAAGCCTGGAGCCCTTTTTATCAGTTCCTTCCCAGGTATACAGGTAGGATTTAATCTGAGTCTTTTTACGCGGTGGAGCCATGGGTTAGTCCTTGGTTACCCTGTTTAGTTCTTGGAGGCTGGTAATTCCCTGCATGACTTTTCTTAGTCCTGAACTGCGGAGATTATACACACCTTCCTTTTGAGCCTGATCTTCCAACTGTAGCGATGTGCCACCTTCCATAATGATTTTACCCATAGCTTCTGAAACGGGCATGACCTGGAAGATACCGACACGTCCTTTATAACCATTAGTGCATAAATCGCATCCTACCGGTTTGTAGGTAGTGAATCCTGTCGCAATGTCACTCTCTGTAAAGCCTTCTTCAAGTAGTGCTTCTTTCGGCACGTCATCAACAGTTTTACAGTTTTCACACAATCGACGGGCTAATCGCTGGGCCATGATTAAATTGACCGATGAAGCGATGTTGAACGGCGGTATGCCCATGTTAGCCAAACGGGTAAGTGTTTGGGGTGCATCATTGGTATGAAGTGTTGAAAGAACCAGATGCCCGGTTTGAGCTGCTTTAATAGCGATTTCAGCTGTTTCAAGGTCACGAATCTCACCGACCATGACGATATCCGGATCCTGACGAAGGAAGGCCCTCAATGCCTCCGCAAATGTCAGACCGGTTTTTGTGTTCATGTTAACCTGATTGATCCCCGCGACCTGGATCTCAACCGGGTCTTCTGCGGTTGAAATATTGATTTCCGGTTTGTTCAGCAGGTTGAGGGCGGTATACAGGCTTACTGTTTTACCACTGCCCGTAGGCCCGGTTACCAGGATCATTCCATAGGGTTTACTTATGGCTTCTAGAAATGCCGTACGCTGCTCTTCCTCAAATCCGAGTGCTTCAATGCCGAGCTGTGCACTGGTAGGATCGAGAATACGCAGTACAATTTTTTCCCCGTACAATGTCGGACAGGTGTTGACACGAAAGTCGATGGCGCGTGATTTGGAAAGCTTCATCTTGATACGTCCATCCTGAGGTACCCGACGCTCAGCGATATTAAGACGTGACATGACTTTTAGACGTGTGGAAAGGCGGTTGGCCAGATTGGATGGTGGGTTTGCAACCTCATGCAGCATGCCATCTTGCCTGTACCTGATCCGGTAGGTGTATTCGTAGGGTTCAAAATGGATATCGGAAACGCCTTGGTTGATGGCATCCAGAAGGATTTTATTGATGTAGCGAACGACGGGTGCTTCATCGACATCCAGATTGGATTCATCACCCGAACCCTCTTCATCACCTGTACTGATATCCAGGTTATCCAAGTCGGCATCGAGGAGTTCATCCATACCGGTTTCCTGGGCATCCATGACCTTGTCAATCATCCGATTGAGTTTATCTTCCTCAACCAGTATCGCCTCTGAAGCAAGACCGGTATTAAACCTTATTTCATCAAGCCCCTGATGATTTGTCGGATCGGATACAGCAAGGAATAGACGATTGCCTCGCTTGAAGATAGGCAGTGCATGATGGGAGCGTACCAGCTTTTCAGCTACTAGGTCGTTTGGCACGACACTTGGATCGAGAACATCCAGGTCAAAAATGGGTACGCCAAACCCTCTGGATGCTGAGATTGCGATATCAATACTATTGAGTATTTTTTTCTCAACCAGATGGGAAACATATGGGACCTTTTTATCCAATGCCTCAGCAAAGGATGACTCTGCCTCATCTTCATTGATGAGGCCGTCCTGTATCAGGCAGCGCCCAAGGCCGCTGAGATTAATTTGTGGTTTGGTATTGGCCATCCTTACGTACAGATAGTCTCACATTGCGGATACATCTGCTTAGCGGCTGATCTTCGAAAATATTTAGGCGACAAAATAATCGAACTGCGCTCTCTAGCTGATTTCAGTAAACGAATAATCTCTTTATTAATCAATCAATTCAGGTTTTGTGTTAAACGCATTGATAGAAAAAGAATATAGCTCTGAAAGGGGGGTAAATCAATTAAATGTGATGTTTGTGGCGCAATTAAAAAAAGGAGCCCAAGTGTCTTGGGCTCCTTTTCTTGTCTAGCTTAAGCTAGGTATCTAGGGTGCTTGACGGCATTCTGCAGGTACATATTTGAAATCAGAGGTACTGCCGCAAGTCCAGTTTACGCCGGTAGCTGTTTCAGTAGGAGTCAAGACGATAACCACATCACCGGCATTTGTGCCAGTTGCGATAGTGCCGGTCAGTACGCCAGCTGCACAGGCAAGAGTAGTTTTGTTGGTTGTACCAACGTTTACACCGGTGCAATCGTCTGCAGCACCACTTGCAATGTTCTCACCTACAGTGGCTTTACCGCCTGCAGCAATTGCGAGACCTTCTGTAACCATTGCACGAGCTGTGTAGTCTTGATAGGCAGGCAATGCGATGGCTGCCAGGATACCGATGATCGCAACAACGATCATGAGTTCAATAAGGGTGAAACCAGCTTGTTTTTTCATCTTTAACGCTCCGTATGAGTTGGTGCCTGAGTTGTCGGCGTATTAAAGCAAAACTTTAATCCTTGATTTTCGCCGAGTTACCTAGGTAGCAGCAGAATGCATGCCAACTGCTGCTGGTTTTTTCGTCAAATGGTTTGAAAAGTACTATAAGCGTATGATTATTAGGTGAATTAATTGGAATGCTCATTTTCTAGTTTTTGTTATGATTCATCTGCGTATCCATTAAGCTCACTGTTTCTTGAGACCCTGGATGTTAGAAAGTGACAGAAAATGTCACTTTAGCCTGCTGGCATATGAATTGTGATTTAGAAAATGGTGTTGGTGTTTGGATTCCAACTGGTTCGAAAATGTGAGTCTGTTCACGTTTTATCTACTCGATCTCTAATTTCTCAAGTCGATACCTCAGCGACCTCAGACTCATCCCGAGTTTTTTAGCTGCAGCAGTTCGGTTCCAGCGGGTCTCTTCAAGCGCTTCAATGATTGCTTGTCGTTCCACCTGTTCCATCTTCTCCCCAAGTCCCTGAGGGGGTGTCTGATTATCCATATCAGAGACATGGTTTGGCAGAAGCAGGTCATCAGCCTCAAGTTTTTCACGATCCAGTAGTGTCACCGAGCGCTCCAGAATATTCTCGAGTTCACGGATATTTCCCGGGAATGGATAAGCTTTCAGTTTTTTGACGGCCTCTGCGCTGAGTTTTGGTTTTTTAATACCACCGTTACGAGCCAGTCGGGTAAGAAAATGCTGGGCAAGCAGAGGGATATCCTCAGTCCGTTCGCGCAAGGGAGGTAAGGGCAATTCGATGACATTGATTCGATAAAACAGATCCTGGCGGAAATCCCCATCCTCTACCAGGGTGGCCAGATCCTTATGGGTTGCACTGATGATACGTACATCAATCGGGATCTCCTTCTGCCCACCCACCGGTCTGATCATCTTCTCCTGTATGGAACGAAGCAGTTTTACCTGCATATGCAGAGGTAAGTCGGCGATCTCATCCAGAAACAGGGTACCCCCGTTTGCACTCAGAAAAAGGCCTTCATTATCCTGGGTAGCACCGGTAAAGCTGCCTTTTTTATGGCCAAACAGCTCGCTCTCCATAAGCTCCTGTGGGATAGCACCACAGTTGACTGCCACAAAGGAGTGGTCCGCACGGGGCCCTTGATAGTGGATCATTCGTGCAGCCAGCTCTTTACCGGTACCCGACTCCCCGCTGATATAGACCGGTGCCTGACTTCTAGAGAGCTTTTCGATCAATTTGATGATACGGGTCATCGCCGGGGAGTTACCCAGCATCGGTTCATGGGTAGATGCTGAGTCCTTTTTAACCTGTATTTTGCCTTCTGCCGGTTTGCTGAGTTTGATGGCCTGTTGAACCAGCTTGCGAAGGACCTCCAGATCGACCGGCTTGGATACGAAATCGAAGGCGCCTGCCTTCAGTGCTTCGATCGCAGACTCCATGTTGCCATGCGCGGTGATCATTGCGACAGGGAGTTGGGGGTAGGTCTCATTGATATGACGTACCAGGTCAATTCCGTTTCCATCGGGCAGACGCATGTCTGATAAACAAAGATCAAATTGTTGCTCTGCCAGCAGTTCATGGGCACTGGCCAGATTGAATACAGAGTGGGCATCAATGCCCATGCGCAGCAGCGTTATCTCCAACAGTTCACAGATATCGGGTTCGTCATCGACAATCAGTGCGGTAGGTTGTGTCATGCTTGTTGTTTCTCTGGCTGCCAGTTTTCAAAGTGTAGGCGGAAGCAGCTTCCGCCGGTTGGGCCCGGGATATACTCCAGTCGTATCCGATTGGTTTCACTTAACTCCTTTGCGATATACAGAC
>JAHRHW010000232.1 GCA_019100305.1 Candidatus Thiodiazotropha taylori
TCTCAATGTGCCCGGCTGTTACGCGAGCTGGGAGGTGTTTGAGTCCCGTTTTCTCAAGGTGACCCATACCAAGCTGGACCTGGATGAGCAGAGATACCAGCAGATCAGGCAGGTCTTCAGTGAACACTTGGGCGATGACGGGGCCCATTTTCTCAAACCCCATCGAATCGACCTGTTGAGAAAGCGGCCACGGTAGCCCTGACAGAGTGACGTTGACGTCTTGTCTATTAGTTAATCGGCAATTACTGTAAAAAGATCATTGCATAGCAGCGGGAACCCTGCTCTAATGAGAATCATTAACATTTGATGACTGATCATACTCTGTAGGACAAGTGGCTTTGAAATCTACCCACTCAGACGATCTGGTGAAGCTGTCTGATTTACCGGTTGGCAGCCGAGCCACAATCAAACGGGTACAGGGTGGGCGGCTCTTGGTCCACCGGCTGCTCAGTCTTGGCCTGCGGGCGGGTTCGGAAATCGAATTGCTGCAGCGTCGCGGGAGCGGTGTGGTTGTGGCTTGTCAGGGCAATCGCGTGGCTTTGGGCGCCGGTGTGGCGGAGAAGCTGCTGCTCAGCCTGGTCGACAAAACGGTTTAATCCAAGGACCCAGTAACGCGAAATGGCCTGCCACGACTCCGAAACAACCAGCAATAGACCCAATTCAGGTATCCTGACCATTGCCCTGGCTGGTAATCCCAACTGTGGCAAAACCGCTCTGTTCAATATTCTCACCGGTATCCGTCAGCGTACCGGTAACTGGCCGGGTGTCACGGTTGACCGCAAGGAGGGCCAGTTCACCATCGACAGTGACGAGGTGAATGCAGTCGATCTTCCCGGTATCTACTCCCTCGATGCCTCCTCCCAGGATGAAAAGGTTACCCGTGATTATCTGCTCTCCGGTGAGGCGGATCTGATCGTCAATGTGGTGGACGCCTCCAATCTTGAGCGAAATCTCTACTTCACCGTGCAGATGCTGGAGATGGGAGTACCCCTGATCCTGGCATTGAACATGATGGATGTGGCACGCAAGCGCGGTCTTGAGATCGATATTCAGCGCCTCAGTGAACAGCTTGGCTGCCAGGTGATACCCATAGTGGCGGTCAGCGGTGAGGGGGTCACCAAGCTCAAAGGCGCGATTCAGGATCTGGCCGCTGAGCGGATCAATGGTGGTTTTCCGTTGGCCCAGGATGAGATGGTTGAGCAGGCGATCACCGATCTGGAGAGCGGATTGCAACTGCCGGAGAGTCGATACCACTCGCAACGTCGCTGGCTGCTGTTGAAAATGCTGGAGGGGGATGAGTTCGCCCTCAACTATGCCGATGATCTGCTGCGTGAACGGATCAGCCATTGGGGCAAAATGATCGAGGACCGGGTTGACGAGGAACTCGATATCCACATTGCGGACTCCCGCTTCAGCCATGCCCATGCGATTTCCCAGATTGCAACCCGCAACCAGGGCCGGCTGGAAAAGACGGTCAGTGACCGGATCGACAAACTGGTGCTGAGTCGTCTCTTCGGCATCCCGGTCTTCCTTGCCGTGATGTATCTGATGTTCATGTTTGCCATCAACATCGGCGGTGCCTTCATCGACTTTTTCGATGGGGTTGCCGGGGCGCTGTTTGTCGATGGTTTCGGCCATCTGCTCAACAGCTGGGGGTTGCCGGACTGGCTTGTGGTGCTGTTAGCGGATGGTGCCGGCGGTGGTATCCAGGTGGTGGCTACCTTCATTCCCATCATCACCGCCCTCTATCTGTTTCTGTCGGTGGTTGAGGATTCCGGTTACATGGCTCGTGCCGCCTTTGTCATGGACCGTTTCATGCGTTCCATCGGACTCCCTGGCAAGGCCTTTGTGCCGATGATCGTCGGCTTCGGCTGTAACGTGCCAGCGGTGATGGCGACCCGGACTCTGGAGAGTGATCGGGAGCGAAAGCTGACCATTCTGATGAATCCGTTCATGTCCTGCGGCGCCCGCCTGCCGGTCTATGTGCTGTTTGCCGCGGCCTTCTTTCCGGAGAGCGGCCAGAATCTGGTGTTCGGTCTCTATCTGATCGGCATCATGGTGGCCATATTGACCGGACTGATCATGAAGAAGACCCTGCTCTCCGGTGAGAGCTCAGGCTTCATGATGGAGCTGCCCCACTATCATATGCCGACCCTGCGTGGGGTGATGCTGCGAACCTGGGACCGGGTGAAGCTGTTCATCAAGGAGGCAGGCCAGGTGATTGTCTTGATGGTGCTGGTGATCAACACCCTCAACTCAATTGGCACCGATGGCAGCTTCGGTAACGAGGATACGGAGCATTCGGTGCTCAGCGCGGTGAGTAAAGCGGTAACCCCGGTACTGGCACCAATGGGTATCTCCGAGGATAACTGGCCGGCGACGGTTGGGGTGTTTACCGGGATTCTCGCCAAGGAGACCGTGGTGGGTACCCTGGATGCGCTCTACACCAATCTTGCCAATGAAGAGGCGGGTATCGAGCCGCAGCATGATGAGTTCGAATTCTGGCGTGCCGTTCGTGAGGCGGCCGCGACCGTACCTGAGAATCTGCTGGGCGTGAAGGATCTGATTACCGATCCACTGGCCATGGACGTGGGGGAAATCTCCAATCAGCAAGCAGCGGCTGAGGAGCAGGAGATCAATGTGGGAGTTTTCGGCGCCATGGCGGCTCGATTTGATGGCCAGGCCGGGGCGTTTGCCTATCTGCTGTTCATCCTGCTCTATTCGCCCTGTGTGGCGACCATCGGCGCGATCCGCCGGGAAGCCGGACCGAGATGGGCCACCTTCGTTGTCGCTTGGTCGACAGGCGTCGCCTATATCAGCGCCAGTCTCTTCTATCAGCTCTCCACCTACGACAGTCATCCGGATAGCGGATTTTTCTGGGTCATTGTTCTGCTTGGTATGCTGGTGGCCACCATCGTCGGGCTGAGATTCTGGTCGTTGCGTGAGCAGAGCAACAGCAGGGTGGAAGCCTGATGCTGTCAGCAATCCGCGACTATCTGCAGCAACGGGGTGAGGCGTCACTGGCCGATATCTCCCGCCACCTGGATGCGGATGCGGAGGCGGTGCGGGGTATGCTCGAACAGTGGGAGCGCAAAGGCCGGGTGGAGCGGCGCAAGCTGAAAGCGGAGTGTGGCAGCAGTTGCAATCGATGTGATCCACAGGCGATGGAGATGTACATCTGGCGAGGCGGTAAGCGTTCCAGCTGATAGAGAATCCAAAGAGCGTGGAATACCCCCAGTATCAAGCCTGTAGAGATTTGCGGCTATTCGCGTTCGTTTGCGGACTTGAATAAAGCCTACTCTTTAAGCTTGATCACCAGGCTGGTGATGCCATTCTGCTTGGCCAGTCTACGCGCACTGTTGAGTTGAGACTGAGAGCGGTAGGGTCCACTGCGTACCCGGTGGTAGGTGTCCCGGTTATTGATGCTGACCCGCTGAATCTCCGCTTCGATTCCAATCAGCGCCAGTCTGGCTTTCAGGCGGTCCGCATCCTGATGTTTTCTGAATGAGCCCATCTGCAGAATATAACCCCCATTGCTGCGTTCGACGCTTGCCTGGCGATTTTCGCTTGGGTCGGGTCTGCGTGGTGTGTTTGATGGCTCGGGGGTGACGATCTCCTCATCGGGAATCACCACCTCCATCTCGGGTAGTATCGTATAGAACTCAAAATTTGGCTTTGGCGCCTGTTGTTGTGGTTTTTCCCTGTTCTGCTGCGGCTTGGTGGCAATGCCGGGGATCTCATGACTTTTGAACTGCGTGCCCAACTGCAGCCAGGCCAATCCTGCCAGAAACAGTCCGGCCACCAGGCCGCCGAAAAAGAACAGCCCATGGCTGCAGCTGGCGGGGCGCTTTTTCTTGCTTCTCGCTCGGTGTTTGTAGTCCGCCACGGCCGTTACATCTTCTCAGGTGCGGATACACCCAACAGTCCAAGGCCGTTACGGATCACCTGGCGGGTCGCCAGGATCAGCTGCAGGCGGGCATCGCGCAGCTCGGCATCCTCCACCAGGAACTTGTGGGCGTTGTAATAGGTATGAAAGTCGGTGGCCAGATCCCGCAGGTAGTGGGTCAACTGGTGAGGCTCCTCATTCAGGGCTGAGAGCTCCAGTGCTTCCGGATATTTGGCCAGGTTGGTCAGCAGGGCCTCCTCCTGGGATTCGACCAGGCAGGCGTAATCGATGGCACTGGCATCACCGGCAATGGTGATCTGCTGTTCGGCCGCCTGCTGCAGTACACTGCAGATACGGGCATGGGCATATTGCAGGTAGTAGACCGGATTGTCATTGGACTGGGATTTGGCCAGATCCAGATCGAAATCCATGTGCTGCTCACATTTGCGCATTACGTAGAAGAAGCGGGCCGCATCGGCACCCACCTCTTTACGCAGCTCCCGCAGGGTGACGAACTCACCGGAACGGGTCGACATCTGCGCCTTCTCACCACCGCGGTAGAGAATAGCGAACTGCACCAGCAGTACGTCGAGTTTGTCTGCATCCTCACCCAGTGCCTGCAGGGCCGCCTTGACCCTCGGCACATAGCCGTGGTGGTCTGCGCCCCAGACATCGATGACCCGCTCGAAACCACGCTGCAGTTTGTCCAGGTGGTAGGCGATGTCCGAAGCGAAGTAGGTGGTCTGGCCGTTGTCGCGCACCACCACCCGGTCCTTTTCGTCCCCGAAATCGGTCGAGCGGAACCAGAGTGCGCCACCTTTTTCGTAGAGGTGTCCGCTGCTGCGCAGGTGCTCGATCACCTGATTCACCGCGCCGGATTCCATCAGACTGCGTTCGGAGTACCACTCCTCATAGTTGACCCCGAACAGGCAGAGGTCGTCGCGGATATCGTCGAGTATGGTGTTCAGACCCAGCTCGAAAACGAACCGGTAGCGATTGTCACCCAGCAGTTTTTTCGCCTGCTGGATCAGGCCGTCGATATGGGCCTCCTTGTCGCCACCATCGGGCTCATCAGCGGGCACTCCTTCAAACAGGGTTTCCGCTGCGACTTTGTAATCCTCACCGTGATCCCGGTGCAGGGTGGCGGCGATATCCCACACGTAGTCGCCTTTGTAGCCGTTGGCGGGAAAGGTAAGGCTCTCGTCGCACAGCTCCAGGTAGCGCAGCCAGACCGAGGTGGCGAGGATATCCATCTGTCGTCCGGCGTCATTGACATAGTATTCCCGGTGAACCTGATAGCCCACCGCTTCGAGCAGGTCGGCGACCACCGACCCATAGGCTGCGCCGCGGCCGTGACCCACATGCAGAGGGCCGGTGGGATTGGCTGAAACATATTCGACCTGGACCTTTTTGCCTGCCCCCAGGTCGCTCCGTCCATAGCGATCGGCCTGGCTGATGATGGTGGGAATCAAGCTGTGATAAGCCGTTGATGAGAGTGTGAAATTGATAAATCCGGGGCCGGCGATATCGCACTTTTCCACCAGCTCGGAGGCGGGCAGGGCATCGATGATCGCCTGGGCCAGCTCCCTGGGGTTTTTACCCGCGGGTTTGGCCAGTACCAAAGCTGCATTGGTGGCGAAATCGCCATGTTTGCTGTCTCTCGCCCGTTCAATTTTGGGCACCGCCAGGGAATCGGACGGAATCCTATCCTGGGCCGCGAGTTGCTGCAGCGCCGCGACGACCAATTGCTCGATTTGCTTCTTCATTTCAGATATCGGATTAACCACTTTCAGAGGCGGGCAAGGATACCAGGAATTGGCCTGTTCGTGGGAGATTCGAGAGAATTTGTTGCATTTAGAGGCATTGTTGAAATAATCGCTGAATCTGCTGTTAACTCCGGCGAAAAACTACGAAGTTAGCGTCGGAGTTGCTTGAAAAATGTAGTGATTTCAGGTCAGAAAGGCTTCATCCTCTCGTCACACGTTAGTCATATTGGCTACCTACACTTGGTTCACGAAGATACCAAGGATAAAGAAAATGCCAGTTGAGAAACGATACAGTAAACGCTATCCGATGGATGGTGAGGTCTACATCCGCTACAGAAAACAGCGGTTGCTTCCGGCAAAAGCGGTGAACTGCTCCATGCAGGGGATCTACCTGCGTACCGAAAGCCTGACCATGTTGACCGGGGCACTGGTGGAACTGGAGTTGTTCCGTGATGGTCGGCAGTGGTCGATCATGGGTATTGTCACCCACGCTCAGCACGACGGTGTCGGGGTGATGTTCTGGAAACCCCAGACAGAGCTCTATGAATCGGTGATTGCAGAAGCTTCGGAACTTAGAAGAGTTGCCGCACCACCTCAATCCACCCCTGTGGATGTGCATCCTTAATATATAGGAACCCAACCCGTTCACAATCACATGGAGTGTCTGATGGAATCCCCTGTCCGGTTGTCATCTCCATGTAACAAACCTCCTGTTTAATAATGCGCTAAATATTGGCAGCTTATGGACACGGAGATGACAATCCCAAGAATACTTGCAGTAGACGACGAACCGGCGGTTGGCGAGATGCTGCGTTTCATCCTGGAGCAGGATGGTTTTCAGGCGGATTTCGCTGAAGATGCAACCCAGGCAATCAGCCAGATCAAAAAGTCCCGTCCCGATCTGATTCTGCTGGACTGGATGCTGCCGGGGATGAGTGGCATTGAACTGGCCGGCCGTTTGAAAAAAGACCGGGAGACCGAGTCGATACCAATCATCATGCTCACCGCCAAGGGTGAGGAGAACGATAAGGTTGCCGGGCTGGATATCGGCGCTGAAGACTATGTCACCAAGCCTTTCTCCGCCAGGGAACTGCTGGCTCGAATCCGCTCGATCCTACGCAGGGTGTCACCGCTGTTGGCCGGGGAAGTGCTCGACTGCGGCGGTCTGCAACTCGATCCGGTCAGCCACCGGGTTACCTCCGATGAGGATGTGATCGAGCTGGGTCCTACCGAATTCCGTCTGCTGCACTATTTTATGACCCACCGGGAGCGGGTCTTCTCCCGCAGTCAGCTGCTCGACCGGGTCTGGGGAAC
>JAHRHW010000233.1 GCA_019100305.1 Candidatus Thiodiazotropha taylori
GCAGGTCTTCTCGTTGCTCAAGCTAATTCTGTCTATCCACTAACAGCAAACCACAACTGTATTCCTCTTAGTATCAACTATACTGCTGTTTAAACATTGTTTTACGTAAGTAAGCGAGCTTACCGTTTTTTGGATTCGCTACTAACTGTGCCTAACTCAATTTATTCTGAAAACTGGATTTTTAAGTTTCGCAGATGAATAGTGATACCAAATTTGTAACTCTCCCTGATGGCAGGCAAATTGCCTATGCAGAGTATGGCGACCCAAATGGCCTACCTACTCTCTACTGCCATGGTTTTCCCGGTTCACGACTTGAAGCCAAACTCTTTGAAGGTCCTGCAGCAAAATACAATCTGAGAGTATTGGCACCAGATCGAAATGGATTAGGTCAATCAGATGCAAAACCGGGGCGCAGCTTGTTAGACTGGTCCATTGAAGTTGACACATTTCTTGATATTTTGAATATTAAAGAATATCTCCTTATCGGCGTATCTGGTGGCGCACCTTATGCATTGGCTTGTGCACATCAATCACCGTCTCGCATACTCGGTTTAACATTAGTATGTCCATTAGGTCCATTGAATCAGCAAGAATTACTCGATAGCATGCGCTGGCCGGCAAGAGTTAACTTCAAGGCAATTCGAGATATTCCCATACTATCTAATATAAGTTTTCGCTTTTTTATAACACCGATGGCTAATCTCTGGCCTAAATCCATCTATCAGCTGATGTTGATGCTAGCTCCAGCAGCCGATTCAAAAGTTTTGATTCGTAGTGAAGTACGCAATATTATTACTGGTTCCATCCATGAATCAATACGTCAAGGTAGTGATGCAATCCTACATGAGATGTTACTTTATACTCAGGATTGGGGGTTTGATATTTCTGAAATCCATGTGCCAGTGCAACTCTGGCATGGTAAAGAGGATGAAACAGTACCCATAATACACGGTATAAGTTTGGCTAATACTTTAATCAATTGCAGTTCCCATTTTATAGAGGGTGAGGGACACTTCTCATTGCCAATTGATTATGCGGATACAATTCAGGCTCAATGTATATCAGCGATTTCAACTCATACAGATGATTCCAATCCTGACTGACAAGCCATCAATTCAATCAATGACACTGGATTTGAGTTAACAGGCACTAGCTTTCTGTCTGGTTATAACGCATCTTATTTATCAGTAGAACATTCATCACTAAATAGAGCGTTAAGCCGTTTAATAGATGCCACAGAAAGTGTGTGCCCAGTGGCCAGGAATCACAGATCGTCTGATCGACGGTACGAAACACCAGTGAGATAGTGAATACGGATGCAGCTATAATCAATCGATTGCCACACTTTAAATCAATTATCTTACAATTCACGACGAGTACCCACAAACCAATCCAGGTCGGCAGATAAAACACAGATCCATTCAACATGTCTGATGGCAATATACTCAATAGATAAAAATTGACTGCATGGAAAAATAATAACCAAAAGACCACCCAAGCCATCCTGAATTGTAAAATTCTGACTAAAAAACTAAATAAAAACAATGTAATGAAAAGACTTATTGGTACTACGTCCGCCAATTCCGCCCAGGAATTGGCCAATGTATGCCATAGAAAACTGCCAATACCAATTGCCGAAAGTAATACTGTTATCAACCAGAGATCCCATACCTGATAGAATGGTTCATTCATTCGTCTCAAGGTTCTAATCAGGACAGCGGCGGCCAGGACAAAAATCAAGTTGGTAACTGCATTGATTGGTTCAGCCCAAAACAGATCACTGGTCCGCTCACAATAGTGAGTCACGGCAACACGAGCATGAGTCATATGATCTTCTTATCTAGTTCATATCCATAAAAACCAGCTTAGGACATTTCAACCAATCCATCTTGGATTAACTCTCTTTATGCTTTTTCATATTTCCAACTGAAAGATTAGTTCAACAATCCTGTAAATCATTGACTTCATAATTGTGAGAGTTACTGACTTTTATTACCTAATTATGTAATTTCAATGACTCCTTAAGGACTTTCAAATGACCAATTTGCGTGTGGAAACCGCTAAAAGTTGGGGAGATCTTCAGGAACTGTTATTCAGGGGAGCCTGGAATGAGCAGCTTGGTCGCTTCCGCTCCCCTGATGCCTATCGTGGCCTTTCAGATGCCAGCTACTCACTTGATACCACACTGAGCCGGCTTGGTGGACCTTTTCAACAGTTGGAACGTCATTTATTGCGTAACTTTATAAAGTATGCACATCGGGATATGATCGAAAGAGATTCATTCTGGCATTGGCTTTCTATGGCTCAGCATCATGGACTACCGACTCGTCTACTTGACTGGACACACTCTCCTTTAGTCGCAATGCATTTTGCGACCGCTAATACTGAAAAGTTTGATCGTGACGGGGTAATTTGGTCCATTAATTATGAACAGTGCCACACACTACTACCCGAGCAAATGAAACAATCGCTTGATTCTGAAGGTGCCAATACATTCACCTGTGAACTGTTGATGCAGGCAGTGCCATCCCTGGAGCAACTCGACAGAATGTCGAACGACCCATTTCTGCTATTTTTTGAACCACCTTCGATGGATGACCGCATCGTCAATCAATTTGCACTGTTTTCAGTAGTCTCAAATGCCTCGATTGGGCTAAACAGCTGGATTGAGGGCCATGGATCACTATGTCGCAAGATTGTTATACCCGCATCACTCAAGTGGGAAGTTAGAGATAAGCTGGATCAGTGTAATGTAACTGAGCGTGTGCTTTTCCCTGGCCTGGATGGATTAACTCGATGGCTATATAGGCACTATAGTCCTAAACAACGGAACTGAATACCAGTACTTGTGCTAGAACCCTCATTCCAACAGAAATTGGAATTCATCTGCATAGCCTTCCTATTTCCAGGAATTTAATAGTATGACGAATAGTCTTGACAAGTACTATTATGATTAGACCCCATAGGGCTTTGATTCCCACGCTCGAAGCACTTTCAGGTCTCGTGGTGGTAGATAATCGAAAGCTCCCATTTGATCCTTCAACACCTCTTCAGCGAGTTTGTAGTTATCTGATTTACTGCTGAGCAGGTTAAAAAACCAGGCAAACGGGTAGCCAACCTGACGATCAAATCCATGGATGGCATTAGCCAGTTCAGAACCATGAGGGGTATCGCCAAGACTTGTCACCTTCAACTCTCCTGAGAAGGTGCTGTAGGGTTTGGCACTGAGTTGATGCTCGCCGTCCCTGTCCTGATACTCCCTGAGCGCCAGTATCCAGTGATTGCAGAACTGACTCTGAACGCCGGCACTGCTTTCGTGCCAGTCATTAAAAAATCGTGAGAGTGACTGCATGGATCGGTTTTTTCCTGATGATTCTTTCAGCAAACTCTCAATGGGTGTTATGCGTCGAAATTGAAGGTAAGTTGACCCTATGGGTTCCGGCTCCAGACGAGGATAGTCGAGAGGATCAAGGAACTCCTCAAGACTTTCCGGAAACCAATCCCCATCGACCAACGGTCTATCCAGCACTTCCTGAAGTTCTTCGATTTCAAGTTGAATGAACTGCTCAGGCCCTTCTCCACAAGGCGCAGTAAAATAGTGGGTCTTACCTGCCAAGCGAGTTGCAAAGTAGCCACAATCGATATAGTCGGCAATCAGGTTGTCTACATCACCGCCTGAACTCTCTTCTGCCCATTGGGCAATATTCTGGCTGATGGGTTTGTAATCTCCATCAACAACACCACCAAGACGATACCAATTTCCTCGCGTAACAACGTGGGTAAATTGAAGTTCCGGCATCAGAAGGTTGATCTTTTCAGTCAACTGCTCAAACCCAGCACTGAAATCGAATGTGAGACAAAGGGATGCAATTGATTCTGGCTTTGCAATCGGGGCGTTCATGATGCAGCCTCTAACACCTGGTCAGTTTGGTGCCTGTTCTGCCACCAGGATTCAGCGATCTGATGGGCCTCAACTGGTTCATCTGCAAGCCCCAGCGCGCGTATCACCAATGCCAGTGTTCCCGTTACAGCCATTCTGCCGTAAAGATCATCGGCTTCTCCATCCCAGACCGATCTATAGTGGTTTAAATTTAGACGTTGTGGTTTGGTCTGCAATCCTGGTTTACTCATATTTGGCCAACTTTCCAACCATGTTTCTCCATTGGAGAGACCATTCAACTCGACTGCACGGTCGGGAATTCGTTCAAACTCACCACCCTCCCCTTTACAGATCAAAGCACGCTTGAGGCCGAGTAACTGAGCCGCCTGCTGATGTATGGCTGCAAAATTTGGATGAAAAACCCCCATTAGGCTGAGTGGTGCGGAGAGTGGGTTCAACATTCTTACCACAGTGTGTAGAGGTGGACGCAGACCGAACAGTTCACGTGTGGCGATCAATTGTGAAGCAAGTGGTGATAACTTACTGATAGGAATATAGGCGAATCCGCTTTCAGACAGTTGAATTTCCGCCTCTTTCATGGAATTTGCTGCACTCATGTCGAGTGCATCCAGCGCTTCAGGTACATATACCCGCTCATCACTACGACTCATTCCATGCATCATTACCGGATAGCCTCGGCGTGCCAATATCAACGCTGCCAAAAGAAACCAGGGCAATTGGCGCTTTTTACCGGCATAGGCTGCCCAATCGATCGCTGGTGATTGCGTCTGTGGATTTATTGGCAAGCTCTCTTTCAAAGCCTGAACGAAGCCTGCTACCTCTTCGGCTGTCTCCTCTTTGACACGCATCAGCATCATAAATGCGCCGATCTGTTCAGGTTCGACATCATAACAGGTGATCATATTCATGGCCTCAAAGGCCTCTGATCTGGTGAGTGGGCGCATACCATTTTTACCCTTTCCCAGTATCTGAATATACTTTGCAAACGGATGCATCATCTATTCCTGTTGTTCTGAAATTCGTGTTTTTGCAACAAGCCTTACATCTTCGTCTTCATCTTCCAGCATCTGCGGTAACAGCTTGTAGGGTGCTCTTTGGCAAGCGATCAAACGCACCCGCCAGTCTGAATCGCACAGCAATGGTGTAAGGGCCTCTGCTTCAATACGTTCAGCCACGACCAAACGTACTTCTGCTGCTGCATCATTGATCATCAAACCAATACTCTCCAGTGGCAGACGCATAGCCACTGTTTTGCGCACTTCCCGGTCACTATCGAGAATCATTCGAAACAGTCTACCGGGGATCAGACGCTTGGCGACTGTATGTCGAACCATGTAGTCCTCATCCATGACCATCTTTTCCAGCAGTTCCAGCGGCAGCCTGTCAGCAACTGTTATCCTTACTTCCCGATCTGGATCCTCGATCAACGGCTCCAACTGATCGATTGGAATTCTATAGGCAAGGACCCTGCGTACCACCTCATCAGGGTCATCAAGCATTTGCAGCAGGCGCTGTTGGGATAGATATCGAGCAGCAATCGCTCTCCTTTCCCAGAACTCATCACCCGCATAGACTTCAGCGAGGTCTGGATTGAGTTGAAAGAAGCGTGCAATCTGCCTGCCGCTCATTGCACGCACACAAATATCACCGGGATTGCATCGACCTGATTTCAACCTGTCTTCTTTATGCGGACAAGTGCTGCAATCAGCCGTAGGAACATCAACCTTGTTCTGTGTCATTAACTCTGTTGTCACGCGGCTTCGATCTCTGCGACCACAACACCGGTTGCGATCTCCATATCCTGGGTAAAACTGAGACAATGGTTTCTGCTATCAATCAAGTAGAGATTGAATGTTTCAGATTCATGCAGTGGTGAAGCAGCAATCACATCGTCATCCATACAATAGGTAAAATGGATATCTGGAAACTTCTGTCTGAGTTCATTAACTGACGATTCATCGATCATTTGCTGTTTCAATAAACCACCGATGTCATTAAGTTGAGTTTGACTGATCATGCTTCGAGCTCCTGCTCAAATCTGATTCGTTGTTCCGCATCCTGGCCCATGACTTTGGCCAACCAGGGGGATGCATCATCACCGATCACAGATTGCAGGGAGGCTATCTCATCACTGATCGTACCGGCCTGAGGCTTTTTGATCGGATGAATGCTGGCTCTTACTACCTTCGCCGCAGCAGGCCCTCCTATTGAACCGACAAACAACAACTGACAGTCATCAATCAGACTGACCCGATAGGCATTTTTATCATCCACATCAGGGTTGTTTTCAACTGTTCTGATATCGACCAACCTACTGCTCTCAGCTGAGATCTGATAGATCAAAAATCGACGGCAGGATCCGAAATGTCCATCCAGCATCTCGCCCTTGTTGGAGGCAAAAGCAACCCGGATACTATTGGGCATGTCTCCTTCCTGATAATCCTCAATCTCCGGGAGCGGTTCACTCGCCAGATCATGTTCACCCTTCAGGTAGGAGAGTGCTTCCTTGATTGCTTCTGTATCACAATCGGAAAACTCCCCATCAGCCGCCGATTTGAGGTCCTTTAATTTCAATGAAGATAGCTTCTTACCGGTTGGCGGCAGCCCAATGGCATCGGCGAGAACACGGAGTAGACGGGCTGGTTCAGTATCCGGCAACGCTCTGGCTGCCAATCCGATACGAAGTGCAATTTCCTCAGAAATCGGGGAAGCGCTCATAGTTCACTCCTAAATATCTCACAGATAATAAATCCGACTCATGGTTATAGACTTATTGATTGCCGCTAATAGGCGCAACTCACAACCCAGGTATTGTTTCAATTCATCGAAAGTGCGAGTTGCGCATACTAGCGGCGATCAACTTATTGCAAATTACACGGGTATGATGCAGTCATCTTCCATGCACACATCGAGACATTGAGGAACATCGTGATCCTCCTCGCACTCAGTACAGGTCTCAACTTCGATCTTATAG
>JAHRHW010000234.1 GCA_019100305.1 Candidatus Thiodiazotropha taylori
GCCCGCCAAGGGCATAGACCGGCAGATTGACCTGGTCGACCCACTCGGCAAAACGGGGCCACCCCAGACTGTCTGCCTGTGGGTGTGTTGTGGTCTTCTGAACCGGAGAAAGCAGCACATAGTCGAGGCCGGCACGTTCGGCCAATTCCACCTCTTCAAGCCGATGACAGGAGGCACCGATCAACTCGGCATCGGCAGGCCGTCGGGAGAGAGATTGCAGCTGACGAGCAGTGAGATGCAACCCATCGGCCTCTGAGTGCCACTGCAGCACCCCCTGAGGTCGATTGACAAGCAGTTTTACCCCTCTGGGGCGACACAGGGGAAGCACATCGGCCAGCAGTTGCCGATAGGCGCTGTCCGGCAATTCATGGGCCCTGAGTTGAACCAGTTGAATCCCTCGATCAATAGCCTGTGAAAGACGACTCAGAAACTCGCCGGATTGCTCAGCATCGTGCCCGGTAATCATGTATTTCTGGGGCAGTTTCAGGGCGGTGATCACCGGTCGGTCCGCTGCGGGAAACTCTTCAGGCTGCATTTCAGCGGGCGAAAGCCATTGCAGAGGCTGCCCTTCAAGCCCTCTGGCCTCACCCCGATAGGCGGTAACCCGATAGAAATCGAGCACCACATGGCGATCCCCGTAGTCATGCCGGATCCTGATCAGCGGCTCTGTCGCCAGCGGCAGGATCCCCAGCTCTTCTTCAAGCTCCCGGGAGAGCGCCGCATCAGCCGTCTCACCCGCCTCAAGCTTACCGCCGGGAAACTCCCACAATCCCCCCTGGTGGGTATTTTCAGCCCGCTGACTGATCAATACCCGGCCTGACTCATCGAGGATTGCAGCGGCTGCGACGTGGATCTTCATGAGAAATAACCCGTGGAAGGTTAACTAATGAACAGAGACTGTTCGCACTAAGTGCGGTATTCGGCGTTGATCTTCACATAGTCGTAGGAGAGATCGCAGGTCACCACCTTGGTTGAGGCACTGCCCCGACCCAGCTCTACCCGAATGGTCAGTTCACTTTTCTTCATCACCGCCTGCCCAGCCGCTTCCGTGTAGTCGGCAGCCCGACCGCCCTGACGGACGATGCAGACATCATCTAGCCAGATCTCCACCTGATCGATCTCCAGATCCTCGATACCGGCACGACCGACAGCGGCCAGAATTCGACCCCAGTTTGGATCAGAAGCGAACAGCGCCGTCTTCACCAGTGGCGAATGCGCGATGGTGTAGGCCACTTGTCGGGCCTCCGATTCACTCGCCGCGCTGTTGACCTCCACATCCACCAGTTTGGTCGCCCCCTCTCCGTCAGCAACAATCGCCCTGGAGAGCTCCATACAGAGATCAAGCACCGCATCCGCCAGCTGCCGATAGACTGGCGACTCGGCGTCACTCAGTGGCGGTAGGGGTGAAGCACCGGTGGCAATCAAGATACAGGCATCATTGGTCGAGGTGTCGCCATCCACTGTAATGCTGTTGAAGGAGGGCTCGACGGCTCGATCGAGGCAGCTCTGCAGCAACTCCGCGGATACCGCCAGATCGGTTGCCAGATAGGCCAGCATGGTTGCCATATCGGGGCGGATCATACCCGAGCCCTTGGCCATACCGGTCACCTGAACGGTCACACCATCCACCTGAAAGTGGCGCGAGGCCAGCTTCGGACGGGTGTCGGTGGTCATAATCGCCCGCGAAGCGGACTCCCAACCATCCTCTGTCAAAGCCTCAAGGGCCTTGGGAAATGCCTGTTTCATCCGCTCAACCGGCAGTGTCTCACCGATCACTCCGGTGGAGAAAGGCAGCACCTGGTGGGGTTCGCAGACGGCCAGATCGGCCAGCCCACGGCAACAGTCGACCGCATCGTCCATTCCCTGCTGTCCTGTACCGGCGTTGGCATTGCCTGAATTGATCAGCAGCAGTCTCGGGCTCCCCTGGCGAAGATGCTGTCTGGCCAGATGCACCGGCGCGGCACAAAAGGCATTGCGCGTGAACACCGCCGCGCATTGTGCCCCTTCAGACAACTCCATCACCAGCAGGTCATTCCGGTCGGCATAGGAGATCCCTGCCGCCGCCACACCCAGCTTTACTCCGGCAACCCTGTGTGAGGAATCACTCATCTCAATTCAGGCGGCCATGACACTGCTTATATTTCTTACCGGAACCGCAGGGGCAGGGTTCATTGCGCCCGATCTTGCGTCCGTCCCGGACAAACGGTTGATGTGCCTCCTCCTGCGCAGGCGCCGGCTGCTCGGTTTCCGCTTCACCAGCCAGCCCTTCGAAGGCCTCATGTTTGAACTCAAACTCATTGACCTGGGACTGCTGCTCCTGCAGCGCCAACTCTTCCGGCATCTGCACCTGAACCTTCGAAAGCAGCCCGACCACCTCCTGCTTGATGCTCTCAAGCATGCCGGAGAACATGGAGAAGGCCTCCCGTTTATACTCCTGTTTGGGGTTTTTCTGTGCGTAACCGCGCAGGTGGATACCCTGTCGCAGATAGTCCATCGCAGCCAGATGCTCCTTCCAATGGCTGTCCAGAGTCTGCAGCATCATCGCCTTTTCAAACTGGCGCATGTTCTCTTCACCCACCAGGGTCTGTTTCTCCTGATAACCGGAGGTGAGCAGGCCGAGGATCTTCGCCTTCAGGGTCTCTTCATGCAGATCACTGTCATCGTCAAGCCACTGTTGTATCGGCCATTCACCGCTGAATGTTTCCGCCAGGGCGTCACTCAATCCCGGCACATCCCACTGCTCTTCGATGGACTCACGGGGAATGTGGGCATGAAAGATCTCGTCCAGCACATCTTCACGCAGCGCGGAGATGGAGTTGGAGACATCCGAGGTATCCATCAGGTCGTTGCGCTGCTCATAGACCACCTTGCGCTGATCATTGGCCACGTCATCGTATTCAAGCAGCTGTTTGCGGATGTCGAAGTTGCGTCCCTCCACCTTACGCTGGGCATTCTCGATCGCGCGGGAGACCCAGGGGTGTTCGATCGCCTCGCCTTTTTCCATCCCCATCTTCTGCATCAATCCACCCACCTTGTCGGAGGCGAAGATCCGCATCAGGTTGTCCTGCAGTGAGAGATAGAAGCGGCTCGAGCCCGGATCGCCCTGACGGCCGGAACGTCCACGCAGCTGGTTGTCGATACGTCGCGACTCATGACGCTCGGTACCGATCACATGCAGGCCGCCGGCATCCAATACCTGCTTGTGGACCTTTTTCCACTGCTCTGTATAGTCATCTACCACCTTGGGATCAGGATTTTCACCGAGTGTTTCGAGCTCGGTTTCCAGATTACCGCCGAGTACGATATCGGTACCACGGCCCGCCATGTTGGTGGCGATGGTAACAGCTCCAGGCACACCCGCCTGGGCAACGATCGCCGCCTCCTGTTCATGGTGTTTGGCATTCAACACCTTGTGCGAAACCTTGGCCTTATCCAGCAGCCCGGAAACCAGCTCAGAGGTCTCGATGGAAGCGGTACCGACCAGCACCGGCTGGCCCCGTTTCACACAATCCTGGACATCTTCCAGGATGGCATCGTATTTCTCTTCCGGGGTGAGGTAGACGAGGTCACCCATATCGTCGCGCACCATCGCCTGGTTGGTGGGAATCACCACCACTTCGAGACCGTAGATTTGCTGAAACTCAAACGCCTCGGTATCCGCCGTACCGGTCATACCGGAGAGTTTGTCATACAGCCGGAAGTAGTTCTGGAAGGTGATCGAAGCCAGAGTCTGATTCTCTTTCTGAATCTCCACCCCCTCTTTTGCCTCCACCGCCTGATGCTGTCCGTCGGACCAGCGCCGACCCGGCATGGTACGACCGGTGAATTCGTCAACAATGACGATCTGGCCATCCTTAACGATATAGTCCACATTGCGCTGAAACAGGGCGTGGGCACGTAGTGCCGCGTTGGCATGATGCATGAGGATGATATTGGCGCTGTCGTAGAGACTGGCGCCCTCCTCCAGCAGACCGGCCTCGGTCAGCATCTCCTCCACATGCTGGTGCCCCTCTTCACTGAAGTAGACCTGCTTTGCCTTCTCATCCACCGAGTAGTCACCCGGCCCAAAATCGGGTTTTCCCTCTTCATTGGTGATCGGATCCTGGCGGGTCAGGTTCGGAATGATCTTGTTCACAGCCAGGTAAAGTTCGGAGGAGTCGTCGGTCGGCCCGGAGATGATCAGTGGCGTACGGGCCTCATCGATCAGGATCGAATCGACCTCATCGACGATGGCAAAAAACGGCGGACGCTGCACCCGCTGGTCGCTGCTGAAGGCCATATTATCGCGCAGATAGTCGAAGCCATATTCATTGTTGGTGCCATAGGTGATATCCGCGGCGTAGGCCTCCTTGCGGGAGACCGGACGCAGATGCAGATAGCCACCGTTGGAACCGTCATATTCAGGGTCGTAGAGATAGGATGTGCTATCCGGTCCGGCACCACCGGATGAGTTGATCACCCCGGTGCTGAGACCAAGAAAATGGTAGATACGCCCCATCCAGGCCGCATCACGACGGGCCAGATAGTCATTCACCGTGACCACATGGACCCCTTTCGCCGGCAGGGCGTTGAGATAGGCGGCCAGGGTAGCCACCAGGGTCTTACCCTCACCCGTGCGCATCTCGGCGATCTTACCTTGGTGGAGCACCATGCCACCAATCATCTGCACATCGAAGTGGCGCATCTGCATGGTCCTTCGTCCGGCTTCGCGAACCACGGCGAAGGCTTCCTGCATCAGACCGTCAAGCGTCTCGCCCGCTTCCAACCGTGCACGGAAATCCACCGTCTTCTGCTTCAAGGCATCGTCTGAGAGCTGTTCAGTTTCGGTCTCCAGATTGGTGATCTGGGCGACCGTTTTTGTCATTCGTTTTACCAGCCGGTCATTACGGCTGCCAAAGATCTTTGTAAAGATTTTACTAACCATGAATCCTGGTTTCCGTGAGAATGCGAAATGTTTGCGATCATACAGCATGCCGCAGCGATGCAGAAGGATAAGCTGATCATCTCAGGCTGGATCGCGTTCAGCCTGCGCACCCTATGTGGGGATTGGCGCTCACAAATTCAACCACCGACGACAAACAATCCAGCGACCGAAAGGATTGCAGCCGGATAAAGTCTTAAGCAGGAGCGGAAACTGACATCAATGGATGTCGGCAGCAGAAATCAAACAGCCGGATCTTCAGCCCTTATCCCGTTTCGACAGGATATATTTGGTGGGGTCGACAGTCTTGCCGTTGCGAACCACCTCGAAATGGACATGGGGTCCTGTGGAGCGGCCGGTAGAGCCCATTTTGGCAACCACCTCTCCCTGTTTCACCCGATCACCGATCTCAACCAGGATCTCGGCATTGTGCCCATATCGGGTGACATAGCCTTTGCCGTGGTTGATCTCGACCAGTTTACCGTAGCCGTAACGATCATCGGCCCAGGTCACCACACCGGCCGCCACCGCAACCACTTCGGATCCCGCTTTACCGGCGAAGTCCATACCTTTGTGCATCGCCCGTTTACCGGTGAATGGATCATTGCGCATGCCGAAGTAGGAGGAGATCCAGCCTTTTTTAACCGGACGACCAGCCGGATGAACGGAATTTTCCAGATTAGAGTTCATGATCAGATCTTCCACCAGATTGAGTTGCTGGTGACGATGTTCGATCATCGCTTCAAGTTGCTCCATCTCGTGCAACAGATCCGGCAGTGCCGAAGCCTGGTTCATGGATGAGATCCCCTTCGGACCACCCAGGGCAGGAACCGCTTCAAAGCTGAACTCGCCTTTATCCAGTCCACCGATGGTGACCAGGCGCTCACCGAGTGCGTCGAGACGCAGCAGTTGGGACTGAATCTGGCCGACACGAATGGCCAGCGCATCGATGCCGCTCTGGGTATCGATTTTCATATCCTGCAGGGTTTGTCGCTCCTTGGCGAAACTGTTCTCCAGACTGGTCACCAGCTGGTGTTCAGGAAACTCCGTATCACTGACTCCCATCTGGTAGCCCGTCCATAACATCGCCACTCCAAACAGTAGCCCGCACAGCAGGAAAACCGCCGGCATCAGCCACCTGGAGGTGAGATCGTAACCTTGTACAGCACCGCGTAAGTATATGAATTTCATAGCAAAAAATACTTAAAGAAGTGACCCTGTCAATACTTTTCTTCGGTCAAAAACGCTCGAACTTTACCACTTTCCGGGCAAAATGTGATGTTTTTTCTTTAAATCTGCTCTAAGCTCGCGCTATGAAATCGCTCAGAAACATCGTTGGCAGCGACTCGACCCCGGCAAAACTGGGCAAAAAACTGGCTGACTACAACGCACTCTGCAAGACGGTCAGGGGTAACCTGCCGCCACCCCTGGATCAGCAGTTGAAGGCCACCGTTCTGCAGGCGGGCGTGCTCAGCCTGTTTGTCTCTTCCCCGGTGTGGGCCAGCCGGCTGCGCTACGCTGCACCCCAATTGCTTGAGCAACTGAATCAGCACGGCCTGGGGGTTGAGCGGATACGCACCCGTATCCTGTTAGACAGCGGGAAAAAACCCGCTTCCCTGAAGTACAAAACCCCATCCCTGAGCAAACATAACGGAGAGATATTACGTCACACAGCCGCATCGATTCGTGATCCGAAACTCAGTGAGGCGTTGTTGAAATTAAGCCGGCATGGCGAAGCAGGGAAATAACCCTCCCCGACTGAAGCAGGGAGGGTATGGGTGTTAACAGGCTTTAAGAGACCGTCAGATGGGCAGGCTGCATGTAGGAGATCGGCGCATCCTCCGGCTCTTCGAAGGTAATCTCCTCCCAGGCATCCTCCTGACTGATCAGCTCGAGCAGCAGCCGGTTGTTCAGGGCGTGGCCCGATTTATGCCCATTGAAGGCGCC
>JAHRHW010000235.1 GCA_019100305.1 Candidatus Thiodiazotropha taylori
GGCAGTCCATCAGACCACTCAGGCAGGACTTGGCCAGAGTACCTGTGTGGGGCTCGGCGGCGATCCGATCAATGGCACCAGTTTCATCGACTGCCTTAAGTTGTTCGAAGAGGATGAGCAGACGGAAGGCATCATCATGGTTGGTGAAATCGGCGGCTCTGCGGAAGAGGAAGCTGCAGACTATATTAAACAACATGTCAGCAAACCAGTTGTTGCCTATATTGCCGGTGTGACAGCACCTCCCGGTAAACGCATGGGACACGCGGGGGCCATCATCAGTGGCGGCAAAGGCACCGCGGACGCTAAATTCGAGGCGCTGGAATCAGCCGGCGCCCGGGTTGTGCGCTCCCCGGCGGAGATGGGACAACGGATGGCACAACTTCTTGGCTGATTAGCAATCGGGCCTTGATTGGCACATTTTCAAGTACAACAGGACGTATTGGATTCGTGTTGACAGGCCCGAACAGTCCCCCAGGAGAGCCCATTGAGCAGCCCAATCGACAGTCCTTATCTGGTGCCACTGGATGGCGGTTTGAAATTCAAACAGCTGACCACCCAGCCACCGGATGACGTACCAGGTAAAAAGCGTTGTAAAAAAAATCTTGCCGAAGAGATCGACTATCTGGACGATCTGCAACGCCGTCTCTATGCAGAGGACCGCCGGGCACTTCTGATCATTTTTCAGGCCATGGATGCGGCCGGCAAAGACAGCACAATCCGCGCTGTGATGACCGGTATCGATCCCAGCGGTTGTCAGGTGTTCTCATTCAAACAACCGTCGAAACTCGAACTGGACCACGATTTTCTCTGGCGTACCACCCGTGCACTACCCGAAAGGGGACGCATCGGAATTTTCAATCGAAGCTATTATGAGGAGACTCTGGTGGTTCGGGTCCACCCCGAATACCTGGAATCCCAACGTATCAACATTCCAACGGAGCTGAACGATCTGTGGCAGCAGCGCTTTGCCTCGATCCGCCAATTCGAGCAGCATCTGGCGTTGAACGGCACGGTAATTCTCAAGTTCTGGCTCAATGTCAGCAAGGAAGAGCAACGGATGCGTTTTCTCTCCCGCCTCAACGAGGCGCACAAACATTGGAAGTTTTCCATTAAGGATGTTGAAGAGAGAGCCCATTGGGAAGACTACATGAAAGCCTACCATGAAACCCTGGCTGCCACCTCCAAACCTTGGGCACCCTGGTATGCCATACCGGCAGACAACAAACCCTATATGCGTTGGCAGGTAGCAAAAATCATCCGCAAAACATTGCAGTCCCTGTCGCCGCAATATCCTCAGGTCGATAAGGACGAGTTACAGCAGTTCAACCAGATGCGTCATCTGCTTGAGCATGAGACCTCGTCGGGCTGAACAGGCGGCATCTGGCATATCGGCTATGGCGGATATCGATTAGTAGAGTCATAATAGGTTTTAACAATCATAATTTCTCGCCACATTACAACAGAGTTGCTGACCAATGGCTCCGGCATAAACCATGTACCGACGGATACTCATTTTGATCATCATCGGCCTGGCCGTCTCGCTGCCAGCCGCTGCGGATCGCCACAAAGAATCAAGAAGCAACCGACAGAAGGCCGTAACGGTATGCAACGACTACCGGGTCAAAAACCGCTTACCCTGTTTCGTGTCACGCAACAGATGCCCGTTGGGGTTTGAGGTCCTGGAGCGTTTCAACCAGGCACCGGGCGCTGAATATATGGCCTGTCGCGACTTACGCCACGAGCGACCGGCCACCCTGCAACAGAAGAGCGCAGTCAATGACCAGCGGCAACGCCTGTTACAGCAGTTTGAGCAACTGGTTGAGCGTGCTGTCGAAACGCAGCTTGGGGAAACCGTCAACATACCGGAATCCACCCTCAATAAACTCTCCACCTTTTTCTCTCAGATCAGCCTGGAAAAGATCACCATTCATCGCAGCCAGGCGATCAGCAATGGCTGTTTCAACGACTGCCAGAAAATCTACTGCTCTGCCGATGAACCGATTAACAGCTGGGTCGAAGCGGATGCCAAGCGGATCTCGACCAAATTGCTGATTCAGGTGGCACATGCCGAACGCTGCGAGATCCAGGGAGGCCGGGAGCGATATATCACCAACTGGCTTCGCGATCTGCCCGCATCGCTGCTCGATGAACTGAAGCAGGAGAGCCGCTATGATGCGACAAAAATACGCTACGCGAAGTACATCGAGGCGCATGCCAGAAACCGGGCGAAAAGCGTCTGCCGGCGGATGCTCTGCAGCGAGTAGGTGCGACCGCTTTGAACCTGCTTGAAAGCAGAAACTACCACTGCCCCTACTGCGGGGAGGAGAATGAGGCTCTGATCGATCGCAGCATCCCGGAGCAAAGCTATATCGAGGACTGCACTGTCTGTTGCCGGCCCATTACGCTACAGATCTCCTGCAACCCGCAGATCAAACTGATTGCAATACGCGATGACGAGTAGCCAACCCCAGCTCATCGAGTGCTGCTCACTCTAGAGCAGCCCTCGAAGAGGGCTGACTAAAAGCAACCAACTATCGTTTGTAGATGCTGTTCAACGCCTCACTCAGAGCCGCCCAGGATTGCTGATCCGCCTGTTTGTCATAAGCCAACGGCAACTCAAACTGCTTACCAAACTTATCCGCATCCGGGTTGGTAAACGAGTGTTTGGCCCCTGCATAGTTGATGAAGCTGTGTTTCACATTGGCATGGGCCATTTCCGCCATAAAGACATCGATATGCTCCTGTTTTACAAATGGGTCGTCCGCTCCATTGAAAACCAGCACCTCGGCTTTGACCACACCCTTCTCAGCCGGTTTTACCGCCGGCAAGCTGCCATGAAAACTTCCTACCAGATCGAGGTCCAGCCCACGGCGAGCCATCTCCAGGACGATTCCGCCACCAAAAAAAGTAACCGATCGCTGAGATATCCTCAGCGGCGACACTTTTGTGGTTCTGCAACAGGGCCATGGCCGCCTTGAATCTTTCGGTTGCCACAGCCATGTTCTTCTTCACTTCACCTGCGAATTTACCCGCATCCTTTGGGTGGTTGGCCAGTTTTCCATCACCATACATGTCCACCGCCAGTGCGGTAAAACCCATGCCCGCCAACTGTTTCGCCCGGTTGCGGGCATACTCATTGTGCCCCCACCACTCATGCACCACCAGAATACCCGGACGCTTCTCCATCACAGCATCGTCGTAAGCCAGATAGCCTTTCATCAGGGTGCCAGCATAGCGATACTCCACCGGCTCACCCACCACAGCAGCACCAGCCGCCAGTGAAATAGCGTACAGAAAGATTCCGAATATGCTTGGTTTCATCGCTCCATCCTCGTTATTGATTCTCTTTGCAGGTAAAAATTGAATAAGCCGGGAGCAAACGGTCGTCGCATACAACCGATCGATCCATGCCGATACAAAATGTTTTAATGTTCAAGGCCTCTGATAGGCCTGAGTCGGGGTGGCACTGCCCACTACAAAACCGGTACCATCCGCGACATGAGACTGCTTTTACTTCTACTTACGCTATTCAGTTATAACGCCTGCGGGAATGAAATCAACCTGACGGACTCTGAGGGCAACGACATTACGATCCAGGTTACACCGGCAGACGGGGAGCTGCTGATGATCTGGCTGGTCGATCACGATGAACATCGCCCTCTGTTTGAGCGTTTGCTGAAGAATATTGCCAAGGCCGGTATCGAGATATGGCGCGTCGACCTGCTGGAAGCCTATTTTCTGCCCCGCTTCAGTGAACAGATCCGCACCCTGAATGGCTCCGGTGTGTCGGCGATACTCAGAACCGCCCACCAGCAGAGCAACAAGCGGATCGTACTGGCCGCCTATGATCGAATGCCCCTGCCCCTATTGCGGGGTGTGCGTCAGTGGCAGTCAGAGACTCAACAATCCCGCTTGACTGGAGCGGTCCTCTTCTACCCCAATCTGTTCGGCCCGGCGCCAATTGCCGGTGAGCCACCGAGCATCGATCCGATTCTGTATGCCACCAATACACCCCTGATGATCTATCAGCCATCGCTGGGCAGCCATCGCTTGCGCATGAATGAGGTGCTCTCCGCACTCTGGCAATCCGGTTCTCCAAGTTATCTCTATCTGGTACCGGAGGTTCGGGACTGGTTCATCATGGATGATGAGGAGCACAAACCGAGTCAGATGGATATCGAGGCGACACAACGTATCCCTCAACAGATCAAGCAGTTTGCAGCACTGATGGATTACCACCCCAAACCACTTGAACCACTGCCATTGAACGCCGCCGAAACAGAGCCCCAAGTGATCCGTTCGCTGGTACAACTCGACAATCCGACCACTGCCCCCAGCTTTAATCTATCAGACATTCAGGGAAAACGACTCGACAGCAGCGTGCTGCAGGGGCGGGTGGGATTGATCAATTTCTGGGCAACCTGGTGTCCGCCCTGTGTTGAGGAGATTCCCTCCCTGAATCGTCTGCAAGCGATATTCAAAGACCGGGATATCGAGATCATCTCCATCGATTTTCGTGAGACACCAGAGGAGATGGCCGATTTTCTGCAGCGCATTCCGGTCGATTTTCCGGTACTGATGGATCAGGACGGGAAGACCTCTCTCAACTGGCAGGTCTTCAGTTTCCCCAGCTCTTTCATCATCGACCGGGAAGGCAAGATACGCTATTCAGCCAACCGGGCCATCAACTGGGACAGCCAGGAGGTGGTCGACACCCTGAACCAACTGCTCGCTGAAGAATCCCTCGATTAGCAAACCTCGCCTTGGGCGGCCGAACTCTACAATGTTCAGAAGCGTGATCAAAATCATATAAGTGAATAAGCTTTTTATTATAAGCTTAACTACCCTCCCCCTCCAGATACCGAAATGAGCAGTAGACCCATGGCAACCAGCACGACAAAGAAAAAAGCCGCTCCGAAAGCTAAGAGCGCCGCCGCCAGCAGAAAGAAGAGTACGGCGAAAAAGAGCCCTTCCGCTCAGCAGAGCAAGGCCGCGAACCAGGACAAGGGCACCAAATCAGCAACCGAAAACCGGGTCCTGCCCGGCTTGATGCAGGGCCTGCAGTCGGTTTTCGACAAAATCCACAAAGACAACCAGATTCGCGAAGATCACCATGAGAAGATCATCGAGGAGTTCAGCGATCGCCTGACCACCGCCTTCCAGCAGACCCACGCAGAAGCAGAAGAGCGTGAAAAGCTGTTGCAGGAGCGTCTTGAAGCGATCGAAAAGGAGCAGACCTACAAGATCCAACGAATCAAACTGTTTTCGTTGCCCGGTACGGTGATTGCCGTCGCCGCCCTGATCTATCTCTTCTATGTGGTCCATGTGATGGAGAGCTCGATGACCAGTATGTCGGCGGATATGAATCGGATTCAGGGTCATATCGCTTCCATCGGCCAGGACACCGCCAGTATGTCCAGTGGCGTCAACAACATGAACAAAAACATCACTGAACTGAACGGTAACATGTCATCCATGACCAGCCAGGTTAAAGGCATGAACAGCAACATGGGGCATCTGAACCGCAATGTGGGCGTGATGACTCACGACGTGGGCAACATGTCTCATACGGTCAGCCCGGTGATGAACGGAATGCGCAACTTCATGCCGTTTTAGGGACTGGCAGCCACGCCCCGAAGCGTTCCCAGCAATCCGACAGGCGCTGACTCAGATGGGCAATCGGGGCACAACAGGCCTGGTGGCCATCCTCAGCCGGGCACCTGCAGCGTTTAGGATCGATGCCAGGACCTGTTGGGCCTACTCATCGCCGAATGTGGTACCCACCCGTTTGGCACTGATCACCCAGGGGTGATCCGGGGGCACCAGCTTTTTATATCCCGCCACATCAATCAGCGGCACCGGAACAGCCTGGTCACCTCGGGATGCAACCATCACCCCATAGCGCTCCTCGGCAATCAGATCGACACAGGCGGTACCCAGGCGGGTCGCCAGCAACCGGTCGGCAGCGGAGGGCGTTCCTCCCCGTTGCAGATAGCCGAGGATGGTCACCCGGGACTCCAGACCGGTCAGCTCCTCCAACTGGCGGGAGAGGGTTACGGTATGGTTGGAATATTGGGACTCTATCTCACTCAGCTCTGTCTTCAGCTGTTTGCGCAGTTTCTTGTCAGTGGCCTTCTGCTTTCTATCCCTCAGATCCTGAACCTCTTCAGCCACACCACTGGGAAGCGCGCCCTCTGCCACGGCGACGATACTGAACGGTTTGCCACCAGCGGCACGAGCTCTGATCGCCTCGGCAACATTTTCGATCTCATAGGGAATTTCCGGCAGCAGAATCACGTCTGCGCCACCGGCCACCCCCGATCCAAGCGCCAGCCAGCCGGCCCGGTGCCCCATGATCTCCACCACGATGATTCGGTGGTGGCTGTGAGCGGTACTGTGCAGTCGATCAATGGCATCGGTAGCGATACCAAGCGCCGTATCAAATCCAAAGGTGGTATCGGTGTGGGCCACATCGTTGTCGATGGTCTTTGGCAGGGTGATGACATTCAAACCCTTTTCCACCAACTGCAGGGCGTTCTTCTGGGTGCCGCCACCGCCGATGCAGACCAGCGCATCCAGATGATGGGCTTGATAGTTTTCAACGATCACATCGGTCATGTCCTGACGCTTGCCGTTGAAATGCATCCGATGAGGCTTTTCCCGGCTGGTCCCCAGTATGGTGCCCCCCCGGGTCAGGATCCCGGACAATTCACCCCGATCCAGCTGCATGGTGCGATTCTCCACCAGACCACGGAAACCGTCCCGGATTCCGATCACCTCCATATCGTACGCACCCTGTGCCGCCTTACCCACGCCACGGATGGCCGCGTTCAAACCCGGGCTGTCACCGCCG
>JAHRHW010000236.1 GCA_019100305.1 Candidatus Thiodiazotropha taylori
AACCCTGATCACTGCGTTGGGCTGTGGTATCGGTCGGGAGGAGTTCAATCCGGATAAATTGAGATATCACCGCATTATTATCATGACTGATGCTGATGTGGATGGTGCGCACATCAGAACGCTCCTGCTGACTTTCTTCTATCGCCAGATGCCTGAGTTGATCGACCGGGGGCACGTCTATATTGCCCAGCCGCCACTCTATAAAGTGAAGAAGGGTAAACAGGAGCAGTACTTGAAGGATGATCAGGATCTGAATAACTACTTCCTGCAATCGGCTCTCGACAATGCAGCGTTGATCGTTACCTCAGGGGCACCACCGCTCTCTGGTGAAAGTCTTGAGACCATGGCCAGATCGTTCCTTGCCGTGATGGCCAGTATTGGTCGCCTTTCGCTTCGTTACGATGGGGATCTGTTGGAAAAGCTGATCTATATGCCGAAGCTGGATGAGCAGATGATCGAGGACAAAAATGCTATTGAATCCTGGATCAAGGAGCTTGAATCGAGATTGAATACGGATCTGGGTATTTCCGAGTCCTGCACTTTGGAACTGCTGGATGAAAATAATGGTGAGGATGCCGGACTCTTGTTGACCAGAAAAGTGCATGGTATCGGGAATGAAAAATTGATTCCCTTCGATTTTTTCAACAGTGTTGAATATAGAAAGATCATTGAGTTGGGCAGTCAGCTCAGCGGTCTTTTGAGTGATGATGCTGTGATCAAAAGAGGTGAAAAGGAGCAGCCGGTCAACAGTTTCAAGCAAGCTCTGGATTGGCTGATGGATGATGCCAAACGTGGCCAGCATGTACAGCGTTACAAAGGTCTGGGTGAAATGAATCCGGAACAGCTGTGGGAGACCACCATGAATGCGGACAGTCGTCGCCTGCTACAGGTCAGTATCGAAGATGCCGTGGCGGCCGATCAGATCTTCGCGACCCTCATGGGTGATCAGGTAGAACCCCGTCGGGACTTCATCGAAACCCATGCACTGACCGTTGAAAACCTCGATGTGTAGTCTTGAAATTGATGGTATAAGTGAGTGTTAACTTACATTTTAAGTATTGCTATTAAAGAACTTTAGTTTCTTTGATTCGGTAAGCTGTCGACGGTTGATTCGATCCACTCTTCAGCCTCCTTGTTGATTTCTGAGGATGATTTACCCGTTGTCTCGATGAGTGGGCCGATCACGACATCGATCACCCCTGGGTATTTGCGCAGATCCCGTCGACGCCAGAAAACACCCGCATTGTGCGCTACCGGGAGCACCGGATAGCCTGATTTCTCAGCCAGAATTGCACCGCCGATTCCATAGCGTTTACGGGTACCCGGAGCTACCCGTGTACCTTCCGGAAAAACGAATACGTGGTTACCAGATTTGAGCCGCTCAATACCCTGTTCGATAATCTGTTCCACGGCTTTGCGACCGGATTTGCGGTCGATGGCGATGGGTCGGAAATAGACCATAATCCAGCCAAAGAATGGTACGAACAGTAACTCCCTTTTCAAAACCCAGGATTTGGCGCCAGGTATGACACTGATCAGGGCAATGGTCTCCCAGGCAGATTGATGCTTTGCGAAGATGATGCAGTTGTTTTCCGGCAGATTCTCCATACCTGTAACCCGATAGGTCAAGCCACAAAAGAATTTCAGTGCCCAGAGATTGAGACGGCTCCAAGTGGTATCGAAAAAATGAACATATTTTTTAGGTAACGCCCAGGCGACCAGACTGCCAACGGTGGCAATGACGATGGTGGTAATCACCAGAAAAGTGAAATAGAGAATCGATCTAAGCAGGATCATTAGGGGTCCATCTCATTGATGAGTTGCAGCGCGTAGCTGTTTAGGTTTTCGTAGACCGGTGTTTGTGCCAGCTTACCTGAAAGTTGCTTGACGGTTTTCTCGCCATTACCACTGCGAACCAGAATGGGCTGCGCACCGACTTTGGCAGCGGCCTGGAGATCTCTCAGAGAATCACCGACAATCGGCACAGCCTTCAAAGCTGTCTGGCTGCGCAGGGCGATCGTCTCGTAGAGTCCGGTTTCGGGTTTGCGGCAGTCACAACCCTCGTCCGGACCGTGTGGGCAGAAAACGATCCCTTCGATATGTCCACCGACCTGTTGTACCGAATCAATCATTTTCTGGTGAATTCGATTCAAAGTCTCTATATCGAACAGGCCCCGGGCCAGGCCTGACTGATTGGTTGCGACAAATACCCGGTATCCGGCTCGACTCAGTCTGGCGATGGCCTCGAGGCTACCGTCGATCGGTTTCCACTCATCCGGATGCTTGATGTAAGCGTCGGAATCGTGGTTGATCACACCGTCCCTGTCTAGAATTATCAATTTCATGTAGTAAGTGCTTACTATCAGTCTGCATCTCTAAATTCTGAGACTCGCACTCGTCCATTGATCATCCGGGAATGCCTTTTGTCGAGTTTCGCCATCTTCTCCCAGAATGCCTTGTTGAGGTCAAAATCCTGGGCAATTGCGGTACCCATCACCAGGATCAACAGATCTGCGACCTCTTCTGCCAGATCACTTTTCGATTTCCCCTTGGTGACACAGGCGGAAATCTCCCCCAACTCTTCAGCCATCAGCGCTACCCGGTAGTTCATCTCTTCACCGCCGGTTTCGCGAAACCGGTGTTTATCGTGAAAGGCCTGTACCGCTGCCAGCATCTGCTGGTAGGAGTCCTCGTTCATGACTGGTTTTCCTGTACCTGCAGACGGGTAATGTCTGCCACAGAGAGAAACAGTCTTTCCAGTTGGGAGAGCAGCGACAAACGGTTGGTGCGGATCTTCTGATCATCGGTCATGACCATCACCTGGTCGAAGAAGCTGTCCACCGGCTCCCTCAAACCCGCCAGGATCTGCAGCCCCTTGGCGTACTCACCCTGCTCAAAAAGCGGTTGAGCCAATGGCGCCAGTTCATCCATTTTCTGAGCGAGCTGATGTTCGGCCTGATCCTCATAGAGGGCCGGGTCTGCTTTATCTGCCAATGGGTCGCTGCTCTTCTTCAGAATGTTGCGAATACGTTTGTTTGCCGCAGACAGACTTTCCGCTTCCGGTAACTTGCTGAAGGCCTCGATGGCCCACACCCGCTGATCGAAATCGGCGAGGGTTTTAGGTGCTACATCGGCGACGGATTGAAACAGATCCACACTGACGCCCAGCTCACTGTAGATGCCTTTGAGACGCTCCAGCATGAACTGATAGACCGATTCGGCTACCTTCTCCTCGGTGAGTTTTTTACCCAAGGATTCAGCGACTGATTCGAGCAATGCTGGCAGATCTAATGTAAGTGAGTGCTCACGTATAATGCGTAAGGCACCGAGTGCCGCGCGCCGCAGGGCGAATGGATCCTTGTCGCCGGTGGGTTTCTGTCCGATGCCGAAAATGCCCACCAGGGTATCGAGTTTTTCTGCGAGTGAGACGGCAATGCCTGTTTTAGTCTGCGGCAGTTGATCGCCGGAAAATCTCGGCATGTAGAACTCGTCCAGTGCCTGTGCCAACTCCTCCGGCTCGCCATCACGCTGAGCCTGGTATCGACCCATGATGCCCTGCATCTCGGGGAACTCGTAGACCATGTTGGTCATCAGATCGCAGCGGCTCAACAGTCCGGCGCGATAGGCCAACTCGCTGTCCCCATCGCAATCCGCTGCAATGCGCTGTGCCAGATCGGCGACCCGCTGGGATTTGTCGTACATGCTGCCCAGCTGATTCTGAAAGACCACATGTTTGAGGGATTCCTGGTGATCTCCGAGAGGTTTTTTACCATCCTGCTCCCAGAAAAACATGGCGTCCGCCAGGCGTGGTCTGATTACCCGTTCGTTGCCCTCCCGGATCAGTTCCGGTTGTGGGCTGTCGATATTGGCGATGGTGATGAAATGGTTCATCAACTGACCGTCACCGGTAAACAGAGGGAAATACTTCTGGTTGCCTTTCATGGTAGCGACCAGGGCTTCCTGAGGAACTGCGAGAAACCGCTCTTCAAAGCTGGCGGTGATCGGCAGTGGCCATTCGTTGAGTGCCGTGACCTCATCCAGAAGATCGGAATCCAGATCGGCAACACCACCAAGTTCGGAGGCGCTCTGTTGAACGGATTCGGATATTTTCTGTTTACGTTTTTCGAAATCCGCGATCACGTAGCCCAGGTCTTCAAGCACGGAGGCATAATCCTGTGGGTTGTAGATGGTGATCGCGCTGGGATGGTGAAAGCGATGGCCATAGGTCAAGCGGTCAGCTTCCGCGTCAAGAAGTGTACAGGGTACCACCTGATCGCCAAGCAGAAATACCAGCCAGTGAACCGGGCGGACAAACTGGGCATCCGAGTCACCCCAGCGCATCCGTTTGGGAATCGGCAGTTTGTTAAGTGCCTGAGTGGCGATCTCCGGGAGCAGTTCTTCTGCCGCTTTACCTTTTGAGTGGACATGGTAGCTGAGCCACTCCCCTTTGTCGGTCTTCTGCCGTTGTAACTGATCGACGGTTGTCTGACAGGATCGGGCAAAACCCTCAGCCGCTTTGGTGGGATTGCCTGAATCGTCAAACGCAGCCTGAACGGCAGGCCCGCGACGCTCCATCTCACTGTCGGGTTGTCGAACATCGCAATCCCTGACCAGCAGTGCCAGACGACGGGGTGTGGCGAATGGTACTACCTCACCGTGGTTCAGATTGGCCTGTTTGAGTCCGGCAATGAAGGTTTCGGTTAAAGACTGACTGAGACGCTTGAGGGCCTTGGGTGGCAGCTCTTCGGTACCCAGTTCAAATAACAGGTCTGCTTGATCAGCCATTAGCAGCCTCCTTTGATGACTCGAGCATGGGGAAACCGAGGCGCTCTCTGGCGTCGTAGTAGGCTTGTGCCACATCGCGCGCCAGGCCTCTTACCCGAAGGATATAGCGTTGCCTCTCTGTGACCGAAATGGCATGCCGGGCATCGAGCAGGTTGAAAGTATGTGAAGCCTGAAGGACCTGTTCATAGGCCGGCAGAGGCAGGCCCAGATCAATCAGTTTGCGGGACTCTTTTTCGCACTGATCGAACTGACCGAAGAGGTAATCCACATCCGCATGTTCAAAATTGTAGGCGGACTGTTCAACCTCATTCTGATGGAACACGTCACCATAGGTCACGGTGCCTTGAGGTCCTTCGGTCCAGACCAGGTCATAGATACTCTCCACACCCTGCAGATACATGGCAATCCGCTCCAGGCCATAGGTGATCTCACCGGTCACCGGACGGCAGTCGAGGCCTCCCACCTGTTGGAAATAGGTAAACTGGGTCACTTCCATGCCATTGAGCCAAACCTCCCAGCCCAGTCCCCAGGCACCCAATGTTGGGGATTCCCAATTGTCCTCGACAAACCGAATGTCGTGCAGATTCAGATCCAGACCAAGCATCTGCAGGGAACCCAGATAGAGATCCTGGATGTTTTTGGGAGATGGTTTCATTACCACCTGGTACTGATAGTAGTGCTGTAAACGATTGGGATTGTCTCCGTAACGTCCATCTGTGGGTCTGCGGGAAGGCTGAACATAGGCCGCATTCCAGGGTTCCGGTCCGATGGAACGGAGAAAGGTTGCGGTATGGAAGGTACCGGCACCCATCTCCATATCATAGGGTTGAAGCACGATGCATCCCTGGTCTGCCCAATAGTCTTGTAGCGCGAAAATCAGATCCTGAAATGTTTGGATGTTTCGCTGTTTCGGTTCTGCCGCTTGATTCACAACGAGGCCCCGTTGATGTGGATGAAAACCGCGTAAGTATAACGATGCCGCCTGCCGATGGCTAACTTGTCAGCAGTCCAGGTGCGTCAGAATGGAGATTTGGAGGAAATTGTATGGGTCTGCAGCCGAAAGGAGCAGGCCGGGGGTTTGAAAGTGACCCGGATTCCGCCGGGAAATCCGGCGGAATCGCGCTTTTTGATCCGTGAACGTCTACAGGGAGAGTGCCCCTTTCATCATCGACATAATGTTTTCACCTCCCTCGGATTGCAGGTATTGAAGAACGATCGGTACAAACTGCCCAACCATGTTCGAATCCATGCCCAGATTATCGAAAGCGGTAGCGAGGCCAGCCAGGTTTCCGGCAGAGCTGTCACCGCCCAGCATTGAGGCTACAGCACCTACGGCTCCGGACTCCTTACTGGAGGATTGGGCGCTGGCCATCATCTTGTCGATGCCGGGCACCACCGAGGCGATCTGTGAAAAATCCTCTGCGGAGAGATTGTTTTGCGCCATCTGAAACAGAGATCCGGCGCCGCCTGATGCCTGCTCACTGCTGACACCAAGCTGACTGGTCAGTGCATCGAGCAGTCCATTGGCAAAAACCGAAGCAGTTGAAAGCAGCAGGGTGAGGGCTAATAGTGTGCGGGCAAGGGTTTTCATAGGTCCATCCTCGTAAGTATTGATTTGGTCGGCTCATTATATTCCCATCCTGGAGGGTAGAGATCCCATGTTTTGTAAAAGGATGTTGCAGCGTTCCCAATATCCAGGATCTGCAATGAGCTTAGTACCTTAAATGGAGGCGAATCACCGCCAATATAAGCAAGTTGTCGGTATTTGATGTCGTACTTTAAATCCGTCATGAATTGAATTTGTGGCCTTTCGCGGTAATTTGCAGCCATTTGCGGGTAATGATTTATCTTCCAAGGCTCGATCATTAAGCCTAAACAAGCAGGTTTCGGGTATAATTCTCCCTTTTGATATCGACACGTTTTCATGAGCGAACAAAGAAAGGCAGTTGCGCTGATCTCCGGCGGTCTCGACTCGCTGCTGGCGGCCCGGGTGATCCAGGACCAGGGCATTCATGTGGAAGGCATCAACTTCTTCACCGGTTTCTGCGTCGAAGGGCACACCCATG
>JAHRHW010000024.1 GCA_019100305.1 Candidatus Thiodiazotropha taylori
GGAGCAGTTCCAGGTACAAAAGGAGATTGCCCAGCTGATGGAAGGGATCCTGGTCTGGCGTACCGTTACGGAACACCCGACCCGGATCTGGAATCTGAAAAAACAGATGAAGGCACTGACCCAGAACATCGAGTCGGTGAAAGTTCAGCAGACAGAGCTGGCCGCCTCAAGAGAGCAGGCAGAAAACCGATTCGGTGATCTTTCAACTCGCATAGACAACCTGCAGGAGAAGATTCCCGAATTACTCGAACAGGTTACGGCACTACGCAGACAACAGGCAAAACACCTTCAGGAGATGGCATTGGCCAGGCTGGAACAACGTAAAACACTGGTTAACAACTATCTGATCCAGGCGCGCTTCGGAGTTGCCAGTCTGCTCGACATCAGTACGGACAGAGGGGTGCAGCCGCAGTGAAACCCGCTCTCTACCTCAGCCTGTTGAGCCTGGCAGCCTATGGCTGCACCTCCCCGGTAACGAAAGGGGGAGGCCCAAATGAGGCCACACTGGCGGACCTGGAGACAGAGCCGGTCAAGATTGAACAGAGCGCCATCGCCCCGTCCGAGCGTGATGAGGTGATCGAAAACTATCGGGCGCTGCTGAAACTCAAGCCGGATCAGCGTCTGCACAGTGAAGCCACCCGCCGTCTTGCCGATCTGGAACTGGAACGCAGTGAGACCAAACTGCTGAGCGAGGATGAGCCTGCACCAAGCAGTGAAGAGCTGAATCAGTCAATCACCCTCTATCAGGGATTGCTGGAAAACGATCCTGACTACAACGCCAGCGATCTGGTGCTCTATCAGTTGGCCAGAGCCTATGAGCTGCAAGGTGAGATGCCGGCGATGATGCAAACGCTGGACACCCTGATCCGAAAATATCCGCAAAGCGAGTACTGGCAGGAGGCCCGTTTCAGGCAGGGTGAACGTTTCTTTGTTGAGCAGCGGTTCAGCAAAGCGGAACAGGCCTACGGAGATATCCTCAATCAGCAGCAGAAAACCCCCTACTACGACCGTTCACTGTTCAAGCATGGCTGGTCGCTCTTCAAACAGCGCAAGGTGGAACAGGGTCTCGACTCATTCACCCAACTGCTCGACAGAAACCTGGGCGATACACAGGTCATTGATACCAGCAAGCTCTCACCGGCCGATCAGGAGCTTCTGAAAGAGACCCTCAGAGTCATCAGCCTGACCTTTTCCGAACTGGGAGGCGCCCAGCGGATCAGCCAGTACTTCAATCGCCATGGTCATCGTAACTATGAATATATGATCTACCAGGGCCTGGGCAACCTCTATCTGAAACAGGAACGAATCCAGGATGCGGCGGATGCCTATCAAGCTTTCGTCAACCTCAACCCCGCCCACCCCCAATCGCCAAGACTGTCGGTGGAGGTGGTGGAGATCTATACCAAAAACGGTTTCCCGGCCAAAGCCATCGAGAGCAAAAAAGCCTTCACGCAGCACTATGCCGTTGCCGGTGATAGCTGGCAGAAACTCGGATCCGGGGATCAGACCTGGCTGAATGAACAGTTGCGGGTCTACCTCAAAGAGCTGGCGGAATACCACCACGCACTGGCTCAGAAAAACCGTAACAAGAAGAGCAAGGCAATCACCGCTGAGCAGGCCAAACAGGGACAACAGGCGGCCCACTGGTATCGACTCTATCTGGACAACTTCCCGACGGATCCCAAAGCGGGCAACATCAGCTTTCTGCTGGGTGAACTGCTGTTTGAACTGAAAGACTACCCACAAGCGGTGAACGCCTACGAACAGAGCGCCTATCAACTGCCAAACCATGAGAAACGGGCTGAAGCGGGTTATGCCGCACTACTCGCCTATGCAGCGCAACAAAAACAACTGACGAAAGATCCCGCTGACGCCTGGCGAAAACAGGGCGTTGAGAGTGCGTTGAAATTTTGCGACAGCTTTCCACAGGATTCCCGTCGCGCCAGGGTACTGACCGAGGCGGCCGATCAACTACTCGATCTGAAGGACCTGGGACGTGCCCGGGGAGCTGCCCTTCAGGTTGCCAATCTGAAACCGGCAGCAGAGAAAAAACTGCGCCGCACTGCCTGGATCATCGCCGCCCATGCCGCCTTTGAACAGAAGGATTTCAAGGCAGCCGAGCAGGCCTACCAACAGGCGCTTGTACTGACTTCCGGCAAAGACAAACAGCGCGGCAAACTGGAAGAGCGACTGGCTGCCAGTATCTATCAACAGGGATCTGCACAGCGCGCCCAAGGGGATCACAGCGGCGCCGCCAAACAGTTTCTGCGCATTGGTGCTCTGGCCCCGGCATCCAGCATCCTCGGAACCGCTGAATACGACGCCGCAGCCAGCCTGATCGCAGCGGGTGACTGGGCCGGCGCGGTCACCATTCTTGAATCCTATAAGAAGCGCTACCCGAAAAGTGAATTGATTGCCGAAGTGGACAGCAAACTGGCTGTTGCCTACATGGAGTCCGGGCAATCCCTGAAGGCCGCCTCCCAACTCGCCCTGATCTCGAAACAGAGCGGCGATAAGCAGTTACAGCGTGAAGCCGGCTGGCAGGCCGCTGAGCTGTATGATAAAGCGGGCAAAAACAAGCAGGCCATCAGCGCCTACAAAAGCTACGTGAAACGTTTTCCCAATCCTTATGATCCCGCCCTTGAGGCGAGACAGCGCCTGGTAGAACTCTATGAGAAGACCGGGGAATCGGGTAAACGGGAATGGTGGATGAGGCAGATCATCAAAGTCGACGCCAAGGCCGGTAAACAGCGTACCGAGCGAAGCCGCTATCTGGCGGCAACCTCGAGCATTCAGTTGGCCGAGCCTCCGCGTCGTGCATTCCGTAAGGTTAAACTCAAGGCTCCGATCGAAAAGAGCCTGAAATCGAAGAAAAGCAAAATGCAGGAAGCGATCAATGCCTACAAGCGAGCCGCCGAGTATGGTGTGGCTGAAGTGACCACCGCGGCCACCCATCGAATTGGTGAAATCTACCAGCAGTTCGGCGCCGCATTGATGGCATCCGAACGCCCCAAAGGGCTGAATGAGGAAGAGCTCGAACAGTATGAGATCCTGCTTGAAGAGCAAGCCTACCCCTTTGAAGAGAAGGCGATCACCCTGTATGAGTCGAATATCGAAAGGGCGCCTCAAGGCATCTATGACGAGTGGGTGAAAAAGAGTTTTGCAGAACTTGCCAAGTTGATTCCTGGTCGATATGCCAAGCAGGAAAAGTGGGAGGGGTGGATCGATGCGATCAATTAACACCCAACTGACTGCGCTTGGATTGATTCTGCTGACAGTCGGTTGCAGCACGACACCCACACCTCAACAGCAACAGGGTGATGTGGACACTACAAGCACCGTAGCCGCCGCTGAGCAACCCAGTGAAAGCAAAGATCCGCAACTGACGAAGGCGCTTCAGTCGATTCATCGCCTCTACAAGAAGAACAAACTGAAGCAGGCCAAGCAGGAACTTCAGGCGTTGATAGAAGCGTACCCGAAACAGACTGCCCCGCATATCGATCTGGGCATCATTCAACTCGAAGAACAGGCACCAAAAGCAGCAGAGCAATCCTTTAATGCCGCCCTGGCAATCGATGCTGAGAGTTCAACTGCGCACAATCTGCTTGGGGTTGCGTTGAGAATGCAGGGCAAATTCAAGCAGGCGGAAGAGGCCTATCAGGCCGCCCTTACCCACCAACCGGACTACCTGCTTGCCCATCGTAATCTGGGAATACTCTACGATCTCTATCTAGCTAAACCGAAACAGGCTCTACAGCACTACCAGCAGTATCAAACCATGCTGGGGAGTAAAGACAAAGAGACGGAAAACTGGATCATCGACTTGCAACGCAGGGTTGGTAAATAGAGGTGACCGGGATGCTGATGACAAAACATACAAGCTTGATCGCCCTACTCCTGAGTCTGCTGATGCTCAGCCCCTGGTGCTTTGCAGAACAGCGGCTCGACCTGGAAGGCACAGCGATTTTCGGCAACAAGGAGTCGCCCAACGTACTCTATGTCGTCCCTTGGCGATCCGCAAAACGATTGACCGGCATGATGCCACCGGAAACCGGTCGGCGGGATGAACTGCTCTCTCCGCTGGACCGTGATGTGTTTCGCAGACAGATCGATTGGTATCAGAGATATGGTGAAAAGCCCTAAAGATTTTGACTGCGAACGCCCTATGGCAAACAACCCTGATTTTGTTATGACCTGTCATCAGGTCTTATTAACCTCGTCGAATAATAACGGAGAACCCTATGGAACTCATCGACACAATCATCCGTTTCTTCCAGGAAGGCGGACTTTTTATGTACCCGATACTGCTGATTTTTGCAGGCGGTATCGCGATTGCCGTGGAGCGTTGGATCTATTTGACGCTGGCAACCGGCAGTAACAAACGCACCTGGAAGCAGGTACTGCCTCATCTCAATGATGGGGATTTCAAAACAGCCATGGAGACGGCAAACAAGTCGAAGACAGCAATCGGCACCATGCTCACTTATGGCCTGGCCAGAGCACGCACAGCCCGTCGCCGGGACGATGTGGAAGTCGCCATGGAAGAGGGTCTGATGGAAGCCATCCCTCGTATGGAGAAGCGCACTCACTATCTGAGCACACTCGCCAATATCGCCACCCTGCTCGGACTGCTGGGCACCATCATCGGTCTGATCCAGGCCTTTACCGCGGTCTCCAACGCCGACCCGGCTGAGAAGGCCGACCTGTTATCTGCCAGTATTTCGGTGGCCATGAACACTACTGCCTTCGGCCTGATGGCCGCCATCCCGCTACTGCTGGTCTACGCCCTGCTGCAGAGTAAAACCACAGCGATCGTCGACAGCCTGGAGATGGCCTCTGTGAAATTCCTCAATATCTTCAACGAGAAAGCCTACTCCAGGAGTAAGGCATGAGAGGCCGCTTTCGCCACCATCACAAAGAAGCGGAACTGAATATCACCGCTTTTCTAAACCTGATGGTGATCCTGATCCCTTTTCTGCTGATCACGGCAGCATTTTCCCGCTTTTCCATTATCGAGCTCTATCTGCCACCTGCCAGTGAAGGTACGCTGAAACAGATCAAAGAGCTTCAGTTGGAAGTGATCATTCGAAAGGAGAGTCTGGAAGTTGCCGATCGACAGGGAGGCTTGATCCGTCGTATCCCGAATAATTCCGATGGATATGATGTCAAAGCACTGAATGAACTGCTGGTACAGATCAAAGTCCGTTTTCAGGACAAGCGCAGTGTGTTCATTCTCTCGGAACCGGAAACCAACTACGAAACCATGGTTCAGGTCATGGATGCTGTACGCATGACTGAAAATGTCGAGTCTGGATCGGTGGTCCAATATGAGCTTTTTCCAGAGATCTCTCTGGGAGACGCACCACCAACCCAAGCTCCAAAAATGGATGAAGGGAACGCCTCATGAAGATGTCGCGTCGTGCTAAACGCATGGATCGCCACCACCGAAGGAACAAAGGATCAGCGGTACTGAATCTGGTCTCACTGATGGATATCTTCACCATCCTGGTGTTCTTTCTGCTGGTCAATTCCGGCGAGGTCCAGGTATTGCCCAATGCGAAAGCCCTCAGCCTGCCTGAATCACTGGCGGATGTGAAACCCAAGGAAAACCTGGTGGTGATGGTCAATCAACGAGAGATACTGGTGCAGGGACATCGGGTCATCGACCTCTCCCAGCCGCTGCCGGAAGGCAACCTGCTACCGGCCCTGCAAAACGAACTGCAGCGTCATGCCGAGCGTTCCAAAAGCAGCAGCATCGAACCCTTCAAAGGGGCGATCACCATCATGGGTGATAAAGGTATTCCCTACAATTTGCTGAAGCGTGTGATGGCAACCTGCGCTCAATCCGAGTACCCGCGTGTCTCCCTGGCAGTGCTTAGAAAAGCAGAGCAGAAAAAGGGAGGGCAGCCGCTGTGAGCGTCTCTTACCGACATTCCTCCAACCTGCCCTGGAACAATACCAGCGCTGATGAGCGCCGCTTTCATCTGATTATCGTATCCGCTCTGATGATTGCGATGATATTGGGACTATTGGTTCCGATGATCCAGCTACCGGAAAAGGAACGTTTCAAGAAGCAGACTCTGCCCCCCCGTCTGGCAAGGTTGATACTGGAACAGAAACAGGCACCACCACCTAAACCAAAGAAGATTGTTAAAAAGGAGTTGCCTAAACCGAAGCCTAAAAAGGAGAAGAAGCCGGAGGTCAAGAAAAAACCTGAACCGGAAAAGAAACCGGTTGAGAAGATCGCGAAGAAAAAACCCTCGGCGGAAGAGGCGCGCAAAAAGGCAGCCAGCTCAGGCTTGCTGGCATTCGCGGATCAACTGGCCGATCTGCGCGAAGACCCGGTAGTATCGAGTGTCCGTGGTGCCCAAAAACTCTCCAAAGAGGGTCGCAAAACCTACACCAGTCAACGCTCGATCATCTCCTCTGGCGCGACCAAAGGCAGTGGCGGTATCAATACCGCAGCGCTGAGTCGTGAGACCGGGGGCAGTGGTCTGAGCAATCGGGCCACCACTCAGGTTGAAAGCAAGGATATCACCCAGGGCAGTGAGGCTGCGGCAAACAATCGGGGAGCCAAGGGTAAAAACCACAAGGGCAATCGTACCCGGGAAGAGATTCAACTGGTATTCGATCAGAACAAAGGGGCGGTCTATGCACTCTACAACCGGGCACTGCGAAAAGATCCCTCGCTGCGCGGCAAAGTCGTCCTCGAGTTGACCATCACCCCCGCAGGTAAGGTGAGCAAGTGCCGGATCATCTCTTCGGAACTCAACAATCCGAAACTGGAGCGCAAGTTGGTCTCACGCATCAAACTGTTCAAGTTTGCCAGCAAGGATGTGGATACCGCCGTTGTATCCTATCCGATCGATTTCCTCCCCTCTTGAGTCAGTCCGCTTGCTCGGCACACAGCACAGCCGCTAATCCATGATGAGGATGGCACCGGGTCTGCTTCTGCTGTGGCTGCTGCTTCCGGCATTCAGCCAGGCGCAATGGCTCAGTCAGCAGGCCGACATCATGGGCACCCGGATAAGTGTCGAATTGTGGCATGATGATCCGACACTCGGTGAACTGGCGATTGCCGCGGTACTCGATGAGTTCAAACGACTGGATGAAAAACTGAGTCCCTATAAAAGCGACAGTGAGCTCAGCCTGGTCAACCGGATAGCGGCAGAGTCAGCCATCGACATTTCGAGCGAGCTGTTCCATCTACTGCAGGAATCCCGCAAATATGCTGAATTGACTGGTGGTGCATTTGATATCACTTTTGCCTCGATCGGACACCAATACGACTACCGGAAGGGCCACAAGCCCGATCAGCAACGCACCCGGCAAACCCTGCCGCTCATCGACTATCGACACATTGAACTCGACCCCGAGCGCAACACGGTCCGCTTCCTGCGCAAGGGCGTGAAGATCGATCTGGGAGGCATCGCCAAAGGTTATGCCGTTGACCGGGGCATTGCACTGTTACGTAAAAGAGCGATCGAACATGCCCTGATCAGCGCCGGCGGTGACAGCCGGTTGATCGGTGATCATCGTGGCAGACCCTGGCATATCGGCATCCAGGCGCCAAGGAACAAGCAGACCATGGCTGCCGTACTTCCCCTCTCCGACAGTGCGATCTCGACCTCCGGTGACTATGAGCGTTTTTTTGAGGTCGATGGCGTCAGATATCACCATATCATCACTCCCCAGACCGGACACTCTGCAAAGGGTGTTCAGAGCGTTACCATTCTCGGTGCGAACACCCTCCGTACCGATGCCCTATCAACCAGTATCTTCGTCCTGGGTGCCGAAGAAGGCATGGCCTTGGTTGACCGTCTCGATGATGTGGAGGCAATTATCATCGACCGGCAGGGAGAGCTGTTAACCTCCTCAGGACTGGATAGTCTGGATAAGCACTAAGCGACATCGCCCGAGCGCATTTCATAGAACTCTTTACGAAACGCTTCGAAGCGCCCGTTCTCGATTGCACCGCGAATATCCCGCATCAGTTTCTGGTAGTAGTAGAGATTGTGGATTGTGTTGAGTCGGGCGCCGAGAATCTCATTGCATTTATCCAGATGGCGCAAATAGGCGCGGCTGTAGTTGCGGCAGGTATAACAATCACACAGCGGATCCACCGGGCTGTCGTCATACTGATGGGCCGCATGGCGAATCCGCACCACACCCTGATGGGTAAACAGATGACCATTGCGGGCATTGCGGGTCGGCATGACACAATCGAACATATCGATACCTCGGGCGACCGATTCCACAATATCCTCCGGTGTCCCCACGCCCATCAGATAGTGGGGTTTGTCCCCAGGCAACCGACTGCTGAGATGATCCAGTACCCGCCATCGGTCTGCAGGGGGTTCACCCACCGAAAGACCGCCCACCGCATAGCCGTCGAAGCCGATCTGTTTGAGGCCCTCCAGGGAGGCTTCCCGCAGGCCTTCATACATCCCTCCCTGCACGATGCCGAAGAGTGCAGAGGGATTATCCCCATGGGCATCCCGGCTGCGTTCGGCCCAGCGAAGGGAGAGCTCCATGGATTGCCTGGCCTCCTCCTCTGAAGCCGGATAGGGGGTACACTCGTCGAATACCATGACGATGTCGGCACCGAGTTTTCTCTGTACCTGCATCGACTCTTCAGGCCCCATGAAGACCTTGCTGCCATCGATTGGCGAACGGAAATCGACCCCTTTCTCAGTGATCTTGCGCATATCCCCCAGACTGAAGACTTGAAAGCCGCCGGAATCGGTTAGAATCGGCTTTTGCCAATGCATGAAATCGTGCAGATCCCCATGCGCCTGAATCACATCGGTTCCCGGTCTGAGCATCAAATGGAAGGTGTTGCCTAGGATGATCTCAGCACCTAACTCCTGCAACTCCTCTGGCGTCATGGCCTTCACCGTGCCATAGGTGCCTACCGGCATGAAGGCCGGTGTCTCAATGCTGCCCCTCGGAAAGCTCAACTGGCCCCGGCGGGCTGCGCCATCAGCCTGGAAGATACTGAATTTCATCGTTTTTAATGACCCTGGAAGCCTATCATCGACCGATAATGTCACATTCTGTGAACTTGTATTAGGGATATCCCTAATAATTCTTGACTTCAATACATATAATATTAGAAAATACCGATGTGCTGATCATTATGCATCAGCACACACTCCTCCATCCTCCTTTGGTGGAATTTTTCAGCGCGGCACCCCTGCCGCGCTTTTTTTTACCCTGAATTCAGAACCTTGATCAACTCACCGCCGGAATATTCAAGCCCCGGATGACTCCCCAGGCGTGAGAAACATCGCATCCCCGTAGCTAAAAAAACGATAACGCTGTTCAACAGCATGCCGATAGGCACCCATCAGCCTCTCATATCCGGCAAATGCGGAGACCAGCATCATCAGGGTCGACTGGGGCAGGTGGAAATTGGTGATCATGGCGTCAACCACATTGAACTGAAAGCCGGGACGGATGAACAGCCGGGTATCACCCCGAAAGGGTTGCAGAGCACCTGTTTGAGCGGCCGACTCGAGACTTCGCACACTGGTTGTACCAACCGCAATCACTCGCCCCTTGCGTTGTTTGGTCTCGGCAATGAGATCACAGACGGTCTGATCAACTTCCGCATACTCCTGATGCATCACATGCTGATCCAGGTCATCCACCCGTACCGGTTGAAATGTACCGGCCCCCACATGCAGAGTCACTCTTGCCTGGTTGACACCCTTTGCGGTCAGTTCTGCCAACATCTCATTGGAGAAGTGGAGACCTGCTGTGGGAGCGGCGACTGCTCCCATCTTCTCGGCATATACGGTCTGATATCGGCTCTCATCCAACCCTTCGTCCTGACGGGTTATGTAGGGAGGTAGCGGCATATGGCCCTGCTGATCCATCAAGGCATGAAAATCCCGTTCAACTGAACGCAGTTGAAAGAACTCCCCATCCCTACCAATCACATCGACTCGGTCACCACCCTCACCCAAGAGGATTTTGCTGTTGATTTTGGGTGATTTACTCGCCCGCACCTGGGCGAGTGCCAGGGTAGGCTCTGAGACCCGCTCAATCAGCACTTCGACCCGCCCACCAGTCTCCTTTTTGCCATGTAACCTGGCTTTCATCACCCGGGTGTCGTTGAAGATCAGCAGATCTCCGGCTGAGAGTAAACCTGGCAGGTCGGCAAACTGCCGATCCTCAGGTGATGTCTGGTTTGGCGGAAGCACCAACAGACGGCTCGAGCCACGCTCCTCTGGAGGATACTGGGCAATAAGCTCATCCGGTAGAAAATAATCGAAGTCTGACAAACGCATAGGGCGCGGATGTTAACACGTGCAGCGTTCGATGTATTGACTATCGGGCTGGTGACGCCGTTCGGCAGACTCCATTCCCTGCTTTATTGATCTTACTCATATAACCGTTCACCGAGATATTTGACAATCGACTATAAAAAAGGGAGAAGACGGAGGTAAAGGATGCTTACCCAGATGCTCAACCCCATGATACGACCACTGCCAAAACTGTTTTTGGTCCTCCTGCTGCTGGTCAGTCAATACGCTGCGGCGGAGACCATTCAACTGCGCATGCCGAACGGCCTGTTTGCCACGGCGGATTATCTGGATACAGGAGATAAACAGCCGCCGATATTGATCCTGCACGGCTTTCTGCAAACCCGTGACTTTTTCACCGTACGGCGGATAGCCGATGCGTTACACGAGGAGGGGTATAGTGTTCTGCTGCCCAATCTCTCATTGGGTATTGATCAGCGTGATCAGAGCCTGCCCTGCGAAGCGATACATACTCACAGCATGGAGCAGGACCGGAACGAGGTGGCCCAATGGGTCGAATGGCTTTATCAAAAAAATGCCAAACCCGTCACTCTGATCGGCCACAGCATGGGCAGTTTGACACTTTTGGCCTATCTGCATTCGCAGCCTGATCAGGAATTCATCAATCAGGCGATTTTGATCAGTCTTATCGCATTCGCACAGGGTCCGATAGCAAAAGAGGACTCAACGGATAAACTGCGCGCGGAACAACACCCGACAATGGGTTCGAATCGCATACATAACTATCGGCTGGCTTTTTGTGACAGCTATCCATCTCAACCTGACCACTACCTATCCTATCTCAACTGGGATCAGACCCAGGCCAGCCGAGCGTTACTTGGTTTATCAAAAAAACCGAGTATTATTTTAGGCAGTAGCGACAATCGTCTTAGCCCGGAATGGAAACCGATGCTTATAGATTTAAAAGCCAATGTCATTGAGATCGAAGGCGCCAACCATTTTTTTGATCACTCATATGAATTTGATCTATTCGATAACATTATTCAGATGCTTTGAGTGAAAACCGGATCCGTAAGTTGTCATAGGCATGCAATTCAGACCGATACCATTAAGCCTCTTCACAACATTTTTTGTTGCCATCTTCTTACTCCTGCTGTTCAGTCTGGGGCGCCTTACCTACCTGGAAATTGAAAAACTGAATGAGCGTTTCCTAAACGCCAACCAGCAGCAGGCAGACCAGGAGGTCGCTTCAGCATTGACTGAATCCCTGAATACCATCAATCAGAAAACGCTCCAACTGGCTCGCTGGGAAGAGGTGATTCAGCAGCTTCAGCAGCCGACCTATTACACCTATTGGTATCGCCATCGGGCAAAACAAAACCGCTTTACCTCTGACCATATCCTTGATCTGGCCCTTTACGATGCCGAGGGTAATGTGCTGGCGTCGATCGATACCTCGCTGTTACCTGATAGCATCGTGCGCGATCAATTGGATCAAATCATAAAGATCAGTGAATACCAGCCGTTTGTCACCGCGATCGAACCCGTCTTCAGCCGACATACCAACCAGCTGCTGGGTTATATTTCAACACTCAATCAATTGATGCCGATCATCGAGTCCCATCACTTCAGCAATGCTGATCCAGCGACACTCAATATCGACATCGATCAGTCGGACAATCTCACTGTTGAACAATTCAAGCAACATCTGCACTACCATTTGATCAGCACGCCATACAGTCAAGCCATTCAGTCAGAGTTGGCCGACTTTCTGTTTAGACTTGCCACGATCACGGCGATTCTTACACTGCTGATTTTTCCCATGGCCGCCTGGCTTGTCAGTCGTCCCATCATGGCCATCACACAACATATCAATGAGCTGAAGCAGTATCCTTACAAGAAATTCGATAGCTCCAAGGATGCACCCTTGTTGATCACCGAACTGGATACCATTCGGCAATCCCTCGACAGTTATCACAATCAGTTGAACCAGGCGAACAACACACTGGATGAAAGAAACCAACAACTTCAGCATCTGTCCCAGCGGGACAACCTGACCGGAGTACTTAACCGCAGCGCCTTCGACGATTACTGGAGTGAGATCAATCAGCTGACTGACAACAAGAGAGTGCAAACCTGCCTGATCCTTTTTGATATCAATCACTTCAAAGCACTCAACGACAGCTACGGCCATCAGGCCGGTGATGATGTGTTGATCACCATAGCCCAGCTCATCAACAGCATGTTGCATGGACGCGAACAGCTGTTTCGTCTCGGCGGTGATGAATTTGCCACTATTCTGATCGGAGACAATCATCGCAAGGCGATGCAACTTGCCAAACAGTGCCATCTGGCGATTTCAAACTACCCGTTTGAAAAGCTGGGTATCCTGGAGCCTGTACGGATGAGTATCGGCCTGGCGCAAAGCTTGACTGTTGATGATTCCAATCTCAATACACTGCTCTGGCAGGCGGATGTTGCAGTCCACTTTGCGAAACGCCCTGGTTACTCGAATATTGTCAGTTTTTCAGCAGAATTGGCGCAACATGCTCAAGGACTGTTTTCCAACCGCACCCAAAGCGTCGTTTTCGATGCCATAGACAATGGCAGTGGACTGGTGCTGTTCTACCAGCCCATTGTCAATCTGGAATCCGGGCAAGCCGAGTACTATGAGGCACTGGTGCGCATCACTCATGAGGATCAGCTGATCCTGCCGTCGCATATCTTCCCGCTAGTGGAAGCCAGAAGTCTGGAGCTCGACCTGGACCGCCAGGTGATACGGAAAATCTGCGCCGATCTGAAGACGGAAAAAATACCCCCTGGTTCGGGTGTCTCGATCAATCTCTCCGCCCCAACGATTGTCGATAGCGATTTAACCAACTGGCTGGAAGCGCTGATCCTCTACACAGGGCAATACAAGCTGCTGATCGAGGTCACTGAGACCGCGTTGATCACGCAACTTGAAACAGCTCGAAAAAACCTCAACAAACTCAGATCGATGGGATTCCGCATCGCGCTGGATGACTTCGGCAGCGGCTACTCCTCAATCCGCTATCTCGGCACGATGCCGGTGGATGTGGTCAAGTTTGATATCACCCTGACCAGGCTACTGGAGGAGTCTGATTCCAATCCGATCCTCGATCATCTGGCGCAGATGATCAACGAATCCGGACACCTGCTGGTGGCTGAAGGGATCGAAACCCGATCTGCGGCAACCCAATTGAGACAGCTTGGATTCCGCTATGGCCAGGGATACTATTTCGGCAAACCGAAGGCACAGATTTCTGAAAAACAGGACTATAAAAACTCCTTAAATTTTTCTGCATAACCCATGATTTCAAGGTATACTGTGCCGCTTCCAGGCCCATCCACCTAAAATCAATGGCTTATGTAGTCCTTGTGTTTTGGCTGGCTGGGCTAAAATGGTAAGATTCACTGTATGCCAGAGTGATGAAATTGGTAGACATGACGGATTCAAAATCCGTTGCCTTCACGGGCGTGCCGGTTCGAGTCCGGCCTCTGGTACCACTCCTTTCCCAGCCGGGACAGACGCTTAAGCTTATGCCCCCCTCAGACAGTCTGCCGCAAGCAAGCCCCCCCCTGGCGTCGATTTATCGAACATACTGAGTTCCACCTATCGCTGCCAATCAGCTTGAGCAGTAAGCGACGGTTTGTGCCTTGCTTGTTTCACCACCTGAGTAGATTTTAAATCCCCGTTCTGGTGAAATGTGTAGTTCAGGTACTCATCAACCACCGGTGAGGCTCGGCAGCCAGAACCCTAAAAAAACACGGCAGAATGACCAATTCGGAATCAACACAACCTAAAAATACCCCGGACGATCTGGAGGTCACCAACACCTCCGGCCATCTCAGGGTAGCCATAGAGATTGCCATTGCTGCACTGATACTGGTCGCCATCTATTATATTTTCGCACCGGAAGAGACCATCGAATTGGCACCGCCAATCGATGAGACTCAGATCGACCCGGTGATTCGTGATCGGATTGAGGCCGCCAAAACAGATCAGAGCGCCGAGCAGACCCTGGCTGTACAGCCCTCAGTTGAGGAGACACCGGCAGCAACTCTACCTGATGAGACACAAACCTCAGAAATGTCAGCCCCTACATCAGCGCCGGTTGAAGAGCCTGCGGAACCTGTTACCACAGTTCAATCGCAGAGTGACGCGCGTCAGATGATCTCTGAAATACGCCGTGGTGATCTGGTATTAAGTTCTGCTGAAATTATTGAAAAATCTGAGCAGTTCAGTCAGCAGGGACGAGTTACTGACACCTACCTGCTGCTTTTCTATGCCGCCCGTGAAGGTGACGGTCAGGCCGCTTTTGCACTGGCCAGTCTCTATGACCCCAAACACTTTCAACCCGGCAACGCCTTGCTCGAGAAAGCGGATGCTTACCAGGCCTACAAATGGTACAGCAAAGCAACGGAACAACAGATTCCGGAGGCCCAGATTCGTCTCGACAGACTGCGCAATGAGATTGAGAAGCAGGCTGAAGCGGGAGATCCGGCTGCCAAGCGTCTGTTGTTGAACTGGCAATGATCCACATAATTCAGGATGCCTCCGATGTCATGGTTTAAATCGGTACCAATCACCATCGCAGCGATGCTCTTCTCTGCAACCTGCCTCGCCGCACCCCAGGCACGCCCACTCCTGATGGAGGGGAAGCAGTCACTCTATCAACGGGTACTGAGTAAACCGGGTGCGCAGGTTTTCAGTCAGGTCCAGCAGGGTAACGGCTCTGCAACCGCACCGTTTTCTGTCTACTACGTCTACGATCGCAAACAGCAGCAGGGCTCTGATTGGATACAGGTTGGGTTAAGCCGCCATGGCACGATTGAAGGCTGGATACCTGAAATTGACACCATACCCTGGAATCAGGGTCTCACCGTTGCATTCAGGGACCCTCTGGGAAGTGATCGGGTGCTTCTGTTCAACGAAAAGCATGCCTTGAAAGAGATCATCGAGGATCAGAGCTCAGACAACTACCGGACGCTCTACACGGCGGCGGAAACCGGCAAACTGACAGCGGATTCTCCGGTGGTTGCGATCCAGCCCAGAACCCATATCGACATTCTCAAGGACTTTTACCTGGTCCCGATCCGGGATCACGAAGATATCTACATTGGCAGTGAGCAGGCAAGGATGCTGCAAATCTCCAGTGTGCCGCTGCAGCCTATCGAGCAACCAGCCAAAAAGAAACAAGCCGCACCCAAGAGTGAATCCAAACGGCCAGCCTTTCGCTCTGCCGTGGTGTTCGTGATCGACTCAACGCTCTCCATGGATCCCTATATCGACCGAACCCGGGAAGCCGTCAGAAAAATATACGACACCATTACCAAAGAGGATCTGACCGGTGATGTGAGCTTTGGACTGGTTGCCTTTCGTGACAATCCGGATGCCGCTCCAGGACTTGAGTATCTGACTGAAACCTATGTGGATCTCGAACAGGGTCAGAACGCCGACAGTTTTTTCTCTCAAGTCTCCACCCTGAAGGCGGCCACGGTCTCCAGTCGGGACTTCAAAGAGGACAGTTATGCCGGTGTCAATGAAGCCATCGCCGGAATCGACTGGCAGAATCAGGATGCCCGATATGTTGTATTGATCACCGATGCGGGCCCCCGTGAGGCTGGTGATCCACTCTCCGGAACCGGCCTATCCAGCAGTGCCTTGAGAAGTCTGGCACAGAACAAAGGCATCGCCCTGTCTGTACTGCATCTGCTGACCCCCAGCGTTATGGCGGATCATGCCGATGCGGAAGAGACCTATCGGGATCTCTCCTACTATCCCGGTATCGGCAGTTTCTATTTTGGTGTCGAGACAGGCAATGTGGAACGTTTTGGCCGGGTACTTGATGCACTGGCCCAGCAGATCACCGAACAAGTCAAATTAGCGGCGATGGCTGCCGCCGGCAAATTGCTGGCTGAAGAGCGCCAGGCACAACAGGCGGAGACAGAACAGGCCGAGGCCAACAATGATCAACTGGCACAGTTTCAGGCGAAGGTGGCCAAGCTTGGATATGCGCTGAGAATGCGCTACCTGCAGCAGGATGAAAAACAGCAGGTTCCCAGCATTTTCAATGCCTGGCTGGTGGACCGGGATATCCAGAACCCGCAACGCCAAACCCTGGATGTCAGAGTACTGCTGACCCGTGACCAACTCAGCGACCTGCACACTATCATGCGCCAGGTACTGATAACCGCTGAAGAGGGATTGCTCTCGCCACGCAGCTTTCTCAACGATTTGAAGAGTCTTGCCGCGACCATCGCTCGTAATCCCGATCAACTTGGTACGACCACCCGGGCTACCGGCGCCAGGGAGGGAAATCTGGCTGATATGGGTTTCATGCGAGAGTATATTGAAGACCTTCCCTACACCGGCGAAGTCATGAACCTCTCCCTTGACCACTGGCAGGACTGGCCAGCCAAAGACCAGATTGAGTTTATCAATCGACTGGAAGAGAAGATAAACTACTACCAGGTTCTGCATGACCACACCGACCTCTGGGTTTCGCTGGATGGCGGTCCGGTCTCTGGAGACTCCGTATTTCCAATCGGTCTGGAAATGTTGCCTTAACCTACGAATAAACCTAATGGTAAATCCTGAAGCTCAAGCAGGAGCGAGCCTGACGGGTGATCGCGTCCTTATCTATCACCTGCGTGACGTACTCAAAACCCGTGAGGCCGAAGGCACCGCCTTTCGTCTTCGTGTCCCCAGTTTGCAGATTGCGCTGGGAGAGAAGATTGCACTGATCGGCGAAAGCGGCTGTGGTAAAAGCACCCTGCTCGACATGTTGTCGATGGTGCTACGCCCAACCGAAATCGGCTCATTCCGTTTTCGCCCGGAACAGGGTGCAGAGCCGGTGGATATCACCAACCTGTGGCACAAAAAACGCCTGAACCAGTTGGGTGATCTGCGTCGTCAGCGTATTGGTTATGTGATGCAGACCGGCGGCCTGTTGCCCTATCTCACAGTACGGGAGAATATCAACCTCTCCCGTCGATTACTCGATATGAGTGACGATGGCCTGGTAGAAGAGCTGACCAAGGACCTGGGAATCAGGCAGCACCTGGATAAGCTACCCCACAAACTCTCTGTTGGCGAACGCCAGCGGGTCGCCATCGGTCGGGCACTGGCTCATCGACCCTCCATCGTAATCGCTGATGAACCAACAGCTTCACTTGACCCCATAGCCGCTGAGCGGATCATGTCGCTGTTTATCGAGCTGGTGGATGAGTTACATATCACTGTTATCCTGGCCAGCCATGCCTGGCGTCACATCAACCGACTGGGACTGCGGCACCTGGAACACCAAACGGAGCGTAAAGAGGATGGATCCATGACAGAAACCGTGGTGAGCGGCTGATGAGACATCGACTCAAAGATATCATCTGGCTGGCCGGCAAGGACTACCGAAACGAGTGGCAGATGTCCGGGTTCTTCATTCTGGCACTTGCGGCAGTGCTCGGACCGATGCTGATTCTGTTCGCTCTCAAATTTGGCATTGTCGGCAGTATGCTCAACAATCTGATCGAGGATCCCCGTAATCGGGAGATCCGACCCATCGGCAGTGGTCGTTATGACCAAGCCTGGATTGAGCAGCTGAATGAGCGACCGGAAGTTCAGTTTATCGTCCCGAGAACCCGAGCCATTGCCGCCACCATAGATCTGAAAAGTGAAACGGCGAAACGCATTCTTTCCGTAGAGATGATACCGACAGGCAGCGGTGACCCTTTACTGAAAGACAAGCATATTCCAATGTCTGCGACCGAACTGGTTCTCTCCAGCAACGCCGCAAAAAAGCTCAATGTAAAAGTCGGTGATGAGATCACTGGCAGCCTGGCGCGACGTTTCAAAGGACGCAGTGAACGGGTTCACCTGAAGCTCAAAGTCTCGGATATTGCATCGACTGCCAGCTTCGCCAGAGATGGTGCATTTGCCCCGATCCGTCTGGTCGAAAGTGCAGAGGATTTCAGAGATGGACGAGCTGTCGGTGAATTCGGCTGGAAAGGCAATGAGGTGGATCCAGGCAGCCGAAAGTACCCCAGTTTTCGCCTCTATACAGACTCTATCTACAATGTGGGCCGGATCAGTGATGCACTGGATAAAATCGGCATCGAGGTCAGAACCCGTGCGGCGGATATCGAGATCGTACGTAACATGGACCGTAATTTGAGCCTGGTCTTCTGGTTGATCGCAATCATCGGCCTGGTCGGATTCTCCCTCTCCCTGGGGGCCAGCCTGTGGGCCAATGTGGATCGCAAACGCAAAGAGTTGAGTGTCTTGCGATTGGTTGGCTTCCGCACAGCAGAGATCGTCTGGTTTCCGGTTTTACAATCAAGCTTCACTGCGATACTCGGTTGGCTCTGTGCCAGCCTGATCTATTTTGGTGTCAGCATCACGATCAATCAGATGTTCGCCTCGCAACTCAACAACAATGAAAAAGTCTGCCATCTGCTGCCGGAACATTTGCTGATAGCCCTTATACTGACCCTGGGTTCCGCCATCTTTGCCGCGTCCCTGGCTGGATACAAAGCGGCTCACATAGAACCATCGGAAGGTCTCAGGGATATCTAAAAAAGCCATGGAGGGAAGACCCTCCATGGCCTTGCCGAAATGCTATGAATTTCGGAATTTCTTATACTTTACGACGCCTGCTGTATGAGACGAAGCCGAGGAGAGCAGAACCAAACAACCAGGCAGCCGCTGGTAGCGGTACTGCACTCATGGTCAGATCGTAGTCTGAGCTTATTGTGGTATCGATTGCATTGAGAGCAAAACCGGAAATAGTAAAGATATAATCTCCGGCACCAAGAGTCAGAGTCTCGGAGAATGTGGTACCCAGGTGATACTGCTCATTTGTAGTGATGTTGGTTAACAGCAGATCATCACCAAACATTCCTTCGTGAGTACCGGCAATCGCAATATCAAGTGATGCAGCATCCACAGTCAGACTGTAGGAATCAAGAAAATTTCCGTTCGGCTGAGGAGTTCCATAGCTATCTCCATGACCGGAAAAGACACCTGCATCATACGACGCCGCCTGAGCACCTACCGTTGAAAATGCCAGAAAGGCAACCAAGGCAATTGAACGTATAAGTAACTTCTTCATTATCTTCATCCTTAAATGATTGTTGATATCGATGCAATTTCTTCCCATGCATCTACCTGAGGACGCTACCACTTATATTGATTCCAAACAATAAGTAAAATCCTATACCTTGAGCTTTTGCAAAGTGGGTTGCAAATATTCAACCAAACATCAGTAAGAGAGTTTTTAAACAATATTCAATGTTTAGATAGGGCTCAATTCGGAAACAGAATCATCTCAACCCGTCTTCGCTTTGCCGATTCACTCAGTGTCAGAACCTTGCTCTCATCCTCAGCTGTTCCGACGGCGGCCACATGCAGTCGACTGCCGGAGATGCCTCGTTTGATAAAATAGTATTTAACCTCATCCGCCCGCTTTAAAGAGAGCTGATAGTTATATTGCCTGTCGCCCTGTGTATCCGCATATCCGATGATCCTGAGAAAGGTCGCCTCCTCTGTCAGCATCTTATATTGAACCGCTTTTAGTAAAGCGATGTACTCAGTTGGTATCGAGGCTTTGTTAAATTCAAAGAAGACTGCATAGCGTGTCGCCAACTCAATAGTTTCAGATACCTCTCCAGAGAGATCCTGAGGATAATCACTGATATCACTCTGCTGAAGAGTCAATGGCTCATCACCATCTTGCTGCGCGTACGCCCCACCATGCTCTTCAGTCATTGTTCGTAACATCTGTTGATTCGAATCTTTCTGTGGCAAACCCACCGTCGTCTCATCTTCCAAGACTTTGCCTATCTGCTGATCCACAACCTCCGTGCCGGCTATCAGCCCCTGCAAATCACTGAAGGATTGATTGATCTGCTTAGCAAACAGACCATAGAACAACGCGAGCAATAGAACGATACCCAGCCAGGATACGAAGCGGAAGATGAATCGGCCCAATTCGGGTTGAGGTGGTTTGGCAAATGGTCGCGTGGAGAGTCCTGCCATCGCCACATCCGGACAAGCATCGACCCACATCGAGGGCATACTCAAATTCTCTTCAACACTGATACGGTTGACCAACCGATCTGATGGCTGAAAGGATTGCACGACAGCTTTACTGTGATTTTCAACCGGAGTGTTGTTGGTGGCCGATGAATTCTCACTTCTATCACTCGACATAAACCATACACCACCCCAGCGATGTTCATCATCCATACGTTTTGGGTTTTGATGTTTTAGCGTCTGTTGAACCTGAGAGGAGTTGATATTGCGTTGTTTATGTTGTTCCGAAATCAAACTACCCAGAGCATGACAGTCCAAATCGCTATTCCATATCTCATCTGCATCTGGAAACTCAACGGACAGCTCATTCACCATTGCACTCTCATCAGCATGCTCTTCCTCGAACTCACTGCTTTCAAATAACGAGGCGTGGCTCAACTCCAGATTTGGTGATTGCAGCGGTTTTTTTACAGTCAGGTCA
>JAHRHW010000237.1 GCA_019100305.1 Candidatus Thiodiazotropha taylori
TGCTGATTATCTTGACAGTTTTAGGATGAACCGGTTCGTTGTCCGGCAGCAGTCCCTTGCCTTTCTCAATCACCTTGGCAGCGACACTGGTCAGCTTGCCTAATGTGTCAGAACCGGCAAGCGCCTTGCTATCGCTATAGTAGTCAAACCAGGGCAGCCCGGCACTCGTGTAATCTTTGGCTGTAGGAGGCGTATGTGGCGGCGGGTGACCGGTGAAAAAGGGGCCTTGGCGTATCAGTCATACGCCAGAGGGTTCGTATAGCGCTCAACAATGGTTATTTCGATGCATTGGGGTTTCCACGGTTGGATCCGCGTGTAAGCATTTAACGTTACTGAACCGCCGTGGTACGGACCCGTATGCCCGGTGGTGTCGGATAGGTGGCACCGTGAGGTGCCACCTATCCGGATTTAATCGATTCATAAATGTATTGTCATTCCGGTATTTGTGAGGAGTGGTGTTCTACAATCATCCAGCGCTCACCATTCCAGCGGTAGACGAAGGTGAATTGTGCCTGTACGGAGACACCGTCTTTGAAAGTATAGGTATAATTACCGGAGTTGATAGCAGTTTGGTCATATATGTGTATATGTGACTCATCGATTTTCCCAACCGGTTCTTTGGCAAGAAAATGAACAAAGTAGTCCTCAATCTCTTTATGGTTGTGGCGAATTTCATTAGAATCGATAGGAAGTAGAATGGCATTGCTTTCATAGAGAGCCGCGACTTTACTTAGGATCTCTAGTCTCTAGTGCATTATTCCATTCGTCGAATAGTGCTGAAATTTCATTTTCACTCATGTTTAATTACCTATATTGAAATTGATGGCCGTACAAGATTTCGACTTACTTGATCATCAGGCTAATATACTAGATAAATTTTTTAATAACAATGGCTTGCCACCTATGACCGCCATGGAGAGCGCGTCCGACACGCCGTAGAGTCATACATGGTCGCCCCTTGTTGATAAGCACTAATTGATAAGTGCTGGAAGATGACAATCGGAGCCATAATCCGGACTTTAGTTGAGGCCATCACCTCATGTCCCTGGTGGAATTTTCTGAATGGTTCCTCATCATTGTGTTGCACTTCTGGTGCAGACTCTACAAAGGTTCTGCCATTCACGGTCTGACCTATCCTGCCATCATGTCATGATTGTTTGCACAGCCTACCGCATTACCTAATGCGGTATTGTCACGCAAGGGAAAAACCCTCACTGTTTCAGGCCGGGCAAGAAGCTTGGTGATCGGGTCAATACCGGCAATCTGGATTGATTCATGCTTTGGCCAATCAATATGGAAATGACCAACGATCAAAACGGCAACTTAATCTCCGCCGCCTTCTCCATGATTTCAATAGCCGTTTCCATGTCTACTTGATCGGGGTTTTCTGTTGATTGCGCTTGTAATTGCTTATACAACTCTGCCTGCTCCCAGGTCTCATGATTACCCGACTCATCCTGAACATAGGCAGCCCATGGAATAAACTTGGTGAGCGGAAACACTTGACCTTCCTGGGGTGAAATATCCACATTTAAACCGGATACAAACAAGATCTTTTTGTTTCTATACGAGGGGTCCTTAACAATGGTCCTAAAAACCCGATCAAACTCCACCTGGGTATTTGCTTGGGCAGCGGTTAATGCCGGCCACTCCGATGTCACGACATAGGGCATGACCTCTTGAAGATTATTCTCTAGATGGTCTCTTCCTTCATGGTGGTGACTAATCTTACGTTTGAAATAAAACAGATCGGGATGCAGTCGGTGGCCGATCGGCTCGCCCCGACCCGTTTTCCATTCATAGTCCTTTAAGTAGCCTTGCAAAATATCAGAGGGTGAAAAAACTTTAGCGGTACTTTTTGACATCTCAGGGATAGGGTCTCCCTGGCTGTCAAGTTTCACAATTCTGTCCAATTTGAGCAGTAGCCCCTCTTCCCTTTCGGAATGGAGCAATTGATTATCGATAACAACCTTTCTGATGCCATTGTCCTGAAAGAGTTGAATATTGTTATGGGCAAATTCGAACTCATTCAGATACCAGTCTAGGGCGCCGCTGATTTTTCCACAGTTGGAGGTCTCGCAGTTATCTTCCGTTTGCAGACGACGATAGACACCGAATTTCTTTTCTTTCGGATCATAGCCCACATGGCTGGCCTGAATAATCACCAGGTCCTTGCCGTGATGTGCATGGGGCGCATGACGATCAGTCGCTACGATTCCACCCACCAGCCCGTGATTAAAAGGAAAAGTACCGAAGTGCTTTGCAATCAAGATGATAGGGTAGCCCTGACTCTCATCGGAACAAAATGCCCTGGAAGGCATGATCTTACCTCGTTGAAAACCCAAGGATATCGCCAAGTTATAGAAGCGCGGCATAAAGTTACTGTACCGCATTGATACCTCGGCCATATGAAAGGCGCCCAATAAGCTAGATATTAGGCCGGTTGTTCCGTACATGGCATCCCCCAAAAAGTCTGTTTATGCAACATATCAAAGGTATTCTAACCCCCATTATCTTAAGAATCTCTGTAATCGAGGACGATTAAGAGAAAAATCCCAGCCAGTTCTTACTAGCAGCCTCGGTAAGATCGAGCACCGCCGCTGGATAGAGCCCTAGGGCTATAACCAACAGGGCTAAAACGGCAACGATCAACAGCTCCATGCCCCGGATATCGAGGGCATCAACCACCACGTTGCTCAGTACGGGGCCAAGGAAGGCACGCCGGTAGTAGCTGAGGAAGTAGGCGGCACCAATCACAACCCCGAACAGCGCTGCCAGGCCCGCGCCGGTGTGGGTCTTGAGGGCGCTGACCAGGATCAGGAACTCGGCCGGGAAGCCGTTGGTGCCGGGAACCCCCATGGCGGCCAGTCCGAACAGGAAGAAGAAGGTCGTCAGTAGCGGCATGGTACGGGCGACGCCGCCAAGACTGACCATGTCGGTCGAGCCGACGCGGTGGTGCAGGTAGCCGGTCACCAGGAAAATGCCGCCGGCGACAATGGTGAAGTTGATCAGCTGGAACAGTGCGCCCTGTATCCCCTGCAGGTTGAAGGAGGCGATACCGAGTACCACCAGGCCTACATGACTGATGCTGGAGTAGGCCAGCATGCGGCGCAGGTTGCTCTGGCTCAGCGCCAGCACTGCTCCGTAGAGAATTCCTGTTACTCCCAGTCCCGCCAGCAGCCAGTGGTACTCCACTGCCGCTTCCGGCGCCAGCGGCACGGCAAAGCGAATCAGGCCGTAGGCACCGAGCTTGAGTCCCGTCATCAGCGCGGCGATGGCCACCGGTCCCTCCATGGCAACCGTCGGCAGCCAGGTGTGGAAGGGGAACAGCGGTGTCTTGACGGCGAAGCCGATGAACAGCAGGAAGAAGACCAGGGTCTGCAATTCACCGGGGACCGGGTTATTCAGCAGGGTGACATAGTCAAAAACCAGTCCGGCCGGTACGCCGCCGCTCATTCCCGCCTGATCGAAGGCCAGCAGCAGGAAGCCGAACAGCAGCGGTACACCCCCGGCCAGCATGAACATGGTGTATTTGACTGCGGCATAGCGGCGGTGCGGCCCGATCCCCCACAGGCTGATGAGGAAGTAGAGCGGGATCAGCGTCGCCTCCCAGAAGAGGAAGAACAGGATCGTATCGAGCGAACAGAAGATCCCCAGAGTGACGCTCTCCAGTATCAGCAGCAGGGTGAAAAAGAGCCGCGGCATGGTGCGTATGCTGTTCCAGGAGGCCACCACCACGGCGATGAACAGCAGTACCGTCAACGGCAGGAACAGCACCGACATGCCGTCGACGCCGACGGTGTATTCGATATTGAGGGTCGGGATCCAGTCGTGGTGCTCGACGAACTGGAAGCCTGGATTGGAGACGTCGAAGCGGAACAGCAGGCTCAACGACAAAACCAGGTCGAACAGCGCCGTCATCAGGGCGACCAAACGGGCATGGCGGCTGGGCAGCAGCCACATCAGTATCGAGCCAATCGGCAGCGATACGATCATCAGGCTGATCCAGGGGAAGTTGGTTTCAATCATCATAATCAATGCCCCCCTGTAGTGCTGCTGTAGAGGGCCTCCAGGCCAACGAAACTCTTGTCTACCAATACCATCATGGGTTCTGACTCGAAACCGGCCACCAGCAGGGTAAGCAGCATCAGCACTGCCACCAGCTTCTCCAGGCCGCTCGCCTTTTCGATAACGCTGTAGCGCACCCCTTCCGGTTGCTGTGACAGGAAGGCGCGCTGAAAGGCCCACAGCAGGAAGCCAGCGGCCACCACGTTGCCGAGCGCAGCGGCGATGGTGGTGAGGGCGCCGAAGCGTTCCATCGCCGCCTCCATTACCAGGTGGGCACTGTCGAATCCCGGGGTGCCCGGCATGCCGACGATCGAGAGGCCGGCAACGAAGAAGACAATCCCCAGCAGGGGGATGCGGTCGAACAGGCCGCCGAGACGACTCAGCAGCAGGGTATTGGTGCGGCGATAGACCAGGCCGGCCATGAACAGCAGGGTGGTAATGGCGAGGCCGAAGTTGACCGACAGCAGCACGCTGCCCTGGAAAGCAAGATGGTTGAGGCTGAACAGGCCGATCACCAAGATGCTAGTATGGCTGACCACGGCAAAGGCCAGCAGGCGGCGCAGGTTGTTCTGCATCATCGCCAGCAGGGCGGCGTAGAAGATACCGGCGACGGCGAAGGCGATGACATAGACATGCCACTCCATCACGGCATCGTGCAGCAGCGGGAAGATAAAGCGCAGCATGGCGTAGATGCCGGTCTTGAGGCCGAGCAAAAATACCGGACCCAGCGACACGCTGCCGTGCTCCGCCACCAGGGGCAGCCAGCCGTGGAACGGGAACAGCGGGGTGCGCACCGCAAAGCCGTAGAACAGCAGGAAGAAGACCACCGAGGCGAACTCCGGCTTCACCTTCACCTGGGCCAGCTCCAGCAGGTCGAAGGTCCAGCGGCCGCCTGTGACATCATGGTGGTTCCAGCCGAGCATGATGGTGCCGATGAACAGCAGCAGCAGGCCAGTGCCCATGAACTGCAGAAATCGGGTGAAGGCCATATTCTTTTCCGGCGACGTCGCCCAGCGCCACACCATGTAGCCGACGAGGATCAGTTGCACGGTGGAGAGTAGCACGAACCAGAGCAGATCGACGGTAGTGAACAGGCTCATCACCGTGGCCTCGACACCGAAGATGACGGCCATCACCCGCGGCAGGTCAGCAAGGCCGCGCACCGGTGCGTAGAGGACCATCAGTACGGTCAGCAGCGCCGCCAGCAGGATGAAGATGATGCTCATGCCGTCGACCGCGGCATGGTAGGCCAGCGGGCCGAACAGGCTTAGATGCTCGGCAAAGTGGAGGCCGGGCTGAGCGGGATCGAAGTGGCGGTAGAGTTCGATCGCGACCACTAGCTCGAGAATGGCGGCGCCCAAGCCGATCTGGAATACGGCCCGTCCGCTGCGGAACAGCAGCACGGTGATCATTGCCGCCAGTGGAATCAGCTGCAGGATGGCCAGGATCGGCAGATCGGCTTGGGTGCTCCATGGGATTTCGGTGATCGTCACGCTTCGTCCCCCTTACAGAATAACCACGAAGGTGGCCATGATCAGCAGCAGCAGATAGCGCGGCTGCACCAACAGGTCCTCGATATGCTGAACATATTTGCCGAGGTGCTGGATGACCGCTAGCAGGCCCTCACCGCCGCCGCGTAGGACTAGGTGCTCCTCGAACCAGCCGAACAGCGAGGCCAGCCACTCCATCATGCGGCCCATAAAGCCGCGGCCGTGGCCGATATCACCGGTATCGCCCTCGACCAGGGCATCGCCGAGTCGGCGTGACTCCCATTGGGCCAGGGAGGAGACCGCGCTGGCCGAACCCGGCAGGCCGATGAAGCGGTTGACGATGCGTTCGTCGAAGTTCTGCATATCCTTCGACATCTGCTTGCTGGGTTTGACCAGCAGCAAGTCGGCCAGATGATCCAGCCAGAAGCGCTGCAGCGCGGCGGTGTAGAGCCAGTGTTGGCGCGCCAGCCAACCGCGTAGCGGACGGTTGGGCCGCATCATCATGTGCATGTGGGACGGGGCGCTGAGGAACTGATAAGCGCGCCACAGGGCATGAGCGGCCAGATGCCAGGCTGCAAACTCCGACCATCCCAGGCCACACCAGAGGAACATCAGTCCGATTTGGGTGGTGACGGCGAACATCAGTGCACTTTTGACGTCGGTCTGCACCAAGCCGCCGAGAAAGCCGTAGAGCGCGGTCAGGGAGCCCAGTACGACCAGCGCCATCATCAGCATCGGGTTGTGTTCGAACACCGGCGCCATGCGGATCACCAGGTAGACTCCGGCGTGGACCATCACCGCGCCATAGAAGACGGCGCTCGACGAGGTCGGCCCCTCCAGGGCGCGCGAGATCCAGGCGGCGAAGGGTACCAGTGCCGATTTGGCGGCGGCGGCAATCAGAAAACCGAAGGCGAGCAGGCCGACGCTGAGGGTCTCGATGAAGTCAACACCGTGGTTGAGCATGGGCCACTCGCCGCTGCCGAGCCAGGTGAATGAGAGGTAGATGCCGAGGATGAAGCCGGCATCGCCGATGCGGTTGGTGACGAAGGCGCGGGTGGCGTTGGCAGTTGCCGTGGGACGGTCATAGGCGTAGGCGATCAACAGGTAGGAGCTGACGCCCGCCAGTTCCCAGCCGACGAAGGTGAGCACCGCGTTGCCCGCCGTCACGATCAGCAGCATGGCAGCGGTAAAGAGGCTCATGACCAGGAAGAAACGCTGGAACCCCGCCTCGCGGTGCAGATAGTTGACAGAGAAGCGCAGGGTGATGAAGCAGAGGAAGGCGACC